>CAXTSK010000029.1:0-14700 GCA_964246655.1 uncultured Pyrinomonadaceae bacterium | reverse complement strand
GCTTTTTAAAACCCAGCCCAAACGGTTCGGGGCGCCCCGGGGGGCCCCCCCCCTTCACGTTGATGAATTGACTCAAGCGGAGACCGCTTTAGAAAATCTTGTGCCAGGTGCGCTTGATCCAGTTGCCGCTCTTCTTGGCGCCCTTCTTGGTCGCGTCGCCGACATCCTCGGCCTTGTCGCCGACCTCGTTCGCGCCCTTCTTCGTTTCCTTGGCGGCGACCTTCGCACCCTTGGCGGTCGCGCCGCCCACATCTTCCGCCTTGTCCGCGGCCTCAGAGCCGACGGCCTTGCCGGTGTGGACGGTCTTGTCGCCTACGTCCTCAGCCTTGTCACCGACTTCGTTGACGCCCTTCTTCGTGGCGCTGCCCGCCTTCTTGGCACCTTTGACCGTTTGGTCGCCCACGTCCTCGGCCTTGTCGCCGACTTCTTCCGCGCCCTTTTTGGTCGCGCTGCCGGCCTTCTTCGCGCCGTGGACGGTGGCGTCCTTCACGTCACCGGCTTTGTCGCCTACGTCCTCAGCCTTGTCGCCTACTTCCTCCGCGCCCTTCTTCGTGGCGCTACCAGCCTTCTTGGCGCCAGTGACCGTTGCGTCTTTAACGTCGCCGGCCTTGTCGCCGACCTTCTCAGTCACGCTCTTGTCCTGATTCTCCTGCGCTGCCGCACCCGTGGCGAGCGCCAGGGAGAAGAGGAACGATGTCAGAACTTTACGCATTGCCGCATGCCTCCCGTTCAGTGAACACCTGTAGTGAAATCAGTCGCTTTCTACCTCGTGCAATCCATGGTCGCAAGCAACATGCCACGGCGCGCGCGCCAAGTTTACGGCGGCGTGCGGCTGACAGCCACGGGCGCGGCTGTTATCTTTCTGTGCGGAATGGAAACCCCCAAAGGGTCGGCGCACGCCTTGGAGGGCGAGGGCGGGCGCGCGTACCTCTTCATGCTCCTCAGCTCGCTCGCGTTCGCGTCGATGGGCGCGTTCAGCCACCTCGCGGGCGAGCGCTGCGACTGGCACATCGTCGCCGTCGCGCGCAGCTCGCTCGCTTTCGTCTTCACGCTGACGCTCTCGCTCCTGTCCGGCGTGCGGCTCGTACTCTTCCGCCCGGCCGTGCTCTGGATGCGCAGCGTCGCGGGGAGCCTCGGCGTCCTGTTCGCATTCTACGCGCTGACGCACCTGCCGGTCTCGACCTCTCTGACGCTCTCGAACACGGTGCCTCTGTGGGTGACGCTTTTGGCGTGGCCGGTGCTCGGGCAGAGGCCGCGGGCGTCCGTGTGGGCGGCCATCGCGACGGGGCTCGCGGGGATTATTCTGATTCAGAGGCCGGAGGCCGTGGGCAACCGACTGGCCGCGGCGTTGGCGCTCGCCAACGCCTTCTCGACCTCGATTTCAATGATCGGGCTGAACCGGCTCGGGGGTGTTGACGCGCGGGCCGTCGTAACGCACTTCTCGGGCGTGGCGACGGTCTTCACGGTGGCCGTCCTGTTGGCGTCCGGAGGCGGGATTGACTATTCGGTGTTGAATGATTCGAAGACGCTCGGGCTGCTCTTCGGCGTCGGGCTCTCGGCGACCGTCGGGCAGTTGGCGATGACGAAGGCGTTCGCGCTGGGAAGCCCCTCGCGCGTCTCGGTCGTCGGGCTGATGCAGATCGTCTTCGCGCTCGTCTTCGACCTGCTCTTCTGGCAGAGGCAGTTCGGCCCGCTCGTCGTCCTCGGCATCGCCCTCGTCGTCGGCCCCTCCGCCTGGCTCATGCTGCGCTCGCCGCTGAGAAGACAGTCGGCCGCGGTTCATACGACGGGGTGAAGGATTGAGCGATTGGTTCATCGGCTCATTGATTCATTTCTTACTTGAATCAATGAGCCGATGAACCAATCGTCATTTTATTTCACGACGACGTTGACCAGACGACCGGGCACGACGACCGTCTTGACGATCTGCTTGCCCTCCGTCCACGGGCGCACGCGCTCGTCGGAGAGGGCGGCGGCGCGGGTCTCGTCTTCGGTGGCGGCAGCCGAGACGTTGACGCGGCCGCGCAGCTTGCCGTTGACCTGGACGGCGATCTCGACCTCGTCCTTGCGCGCCAAAGCCTTGTCGAACTCGGGCCAGCGCGCGCCGCTGTGCAGGATGCCGCCCTCGTGGCCCAACGCCTCCCACAACTCCTCCGCGACGTGCGGGCAGAAGGGCGCCAGCATCAGCACCAGCGCTTCGACCGCCTCGCGCACCGCGAACAGATCTGACGCGGAGGCCGACGCGGGCTGAGACTTCAGGTCGTACAGCTCGTTCAGCAACTCCATCAAAGCCGCGACCGCCGTGTTGTAGCGCAAGCCCTCGAAGTCGTTCGTGACGCGCTCAATCGTCCGGTGCGTCTCGTGGCGCAGCGCCTTTGCTTCGGGGGAGAACTCGCCGGCCGCTTCCTTCGGCGCGTCGCTCAACGCCTCGCGCCAGCGATAGAGGAACGAGTAGAAGCGGCGCAGGAAGCGCTGCGTGCCTTCGATGCCCGTCTCCTGCCAGCGCAGGTCGTTCTCGACCGGCGCGGCGAAGAGGATGAACAGGCGCGTGGCGTCGGCGCCATAGACGTTAATCATCTCGTTCGGGTCTACGCCGTTGTTCGAGGACTTCGACATCTTCTCGAACGGGCCGACGGTCACGGGCTGGCCGTCTTTAATCAACGTCGCTTGACGGATGCGACCCTTCTCGTCGCGCACTACGTCCACCTCGGCCGGGTTGATGTAGACCTTCGAGCCCGCGTCCTCGCCCTCGCGGTAGAAAGTCTCGGCGACGACCATGCCCTGCGTCATCAAACGCTTCACCGGCTCGTTAAAGTTGACCAGCCCGATGTCGCGCATGAACTTCGTCCAGAAGCGCGTGTACATCAGGTGCATCACGGCGTGCTCGACGCCGCCGACGTACTGGTCAACCGGCGTCCAGTACGCGGCCGCCTCCTTGTCGAAAGGCGCGTCCGCGTTTCGAGGGTCGCAGTAGCGGAAGAAGTACCACGACGAGTCGATGAACGTGTCCATCGTGTCGGTCTCGCGCCGCGCAGGCTCGTCGCACTTCGGGCAGGTCGTGTTGACGAACTCGGGCACGCCCGCTAGGGGCGACTGGCCCGAGCCGGTGAACTCGGCGCGCTCGGGCAGCACGACCGGCAGGTCTTCTTCCGGCACCGGCACGACGCCGCACTTGTCGCAATAGATGATTGGAATCGGCGCGCCCCAGAAGCGCTGGCGCGAGATGCCCCAGTCGCGCAGGCGGTACGTGACGGCGCGTTCGCCGAAGCCATTCTTCTCCGCGAACTCGGCCATCTCGCGGATGGCGTCCTCGCAGAGCTTACCGCTCCAGTCGCCCGAGGCGACCAGGATGCCGTAGTCCGTGAACGCCTCCTTCATCGCGACCGACTGGTCTTCGACCGAGGGGTCGCGCTCCGCCGCCGGCTGTTCGTGCGAGATGCGCTCGATGACGCGGCGGATGGGCAGGCTGTACTTCTGCGCGAACTCGAAGTCGCGCTCGTCATGCGCGGGCACACTCATCACCGCGCCCGTGCCGTACTCGGTCAGGACGTAGTTGCCGGCCCAGACCGGAATCAACTCGCCGCCGAACGGGTTGACGGCCAGCAGTCCGGTGTTGACGCCCTCCTTCTCCTCCTGTGCGCCGGGCTCACGCGCTACGGCACGCTCGGCGCGCACGCGCTCGGCGAAGCTGCGCACGTCGTCCTTCACGGGCGAGTGCTCGACCAAAGGATGGTCGGGCGCGACGACGACGGCGTTGGCGCCGTAGATGGTGTCGATGCGCGTGGTGAAGACGCGGACGCGCTCGTCCGTGTCCTTGACCTGAAAGTCGATGTAGGCGCCTTCGCTCCGCCCGATCCAGTTGCGCTGCATCGTCAGGACGCGCTCGGGCCAGCCCTGCTCGATCTCGCGCATGTCTTCCAGCAGTTGCTCGGCGTAGTCGGTGATACGCAGGAACCACTGCTCGATGTCGCGCTTCTCGACGGCCGCGCCGCAGCGCCAGCAGACGCCGCCCGAAGACTGCTCGTTCGACAGCACGGTCGATTCGGCCGGGCACCAGTTAACCGGCGAGACCTTCTTGTAGGCCAGCCCGCGCTCCAGCATCTTCAGGAAGAACCACTGGTCCCACTTGTAATACTCGGGCGTGTGCGCGGCGACCTCGCGCCGCCAGTCGAAGCTGAAGCCCATGCGCTTGAACTGCGCGCGCATGTGGGCGATGTTCTGCTCCGTCCAGTCGCGCGGCATCACGCCGCGCTTGATGGCGGCCTGCTCGGCGGGCTGGCCGAAGCTGTCCCAGCCCATCGGGTGCAGGACGTTGTAGCCCTGCATGCGCCTGAACCAGGACAGCGCGTCGCCGATGGAGTAGTTGCGCACGTGCCCCATGTGCAGGAAGCCCGAGGGGTAGGGGAGCATCTCCAAACAGTAGAAACGCTTCTCACGTTCGGGGTCGCGCTCGACCTCGAAGGCGCCCGACTCCTCCCAGAACTTCTGCCACCTCTCCTCGATCCGCTCGGGGAAATACTTTTCGTCCATGATAGTCCCGCAGCCTTTCCTTTACCCTTAAAGGTAAACGACCGCCCCCGGCTTTCTCAAGCACGCAGGGCTCAAACTTATTAACTTATCTCTTTAATTGTCGTCAGGAGTGTCGCCGCACCGCCCGCCGCGCGCATACTTCAGGCGCGACGCCGGCCGTGCGGCTACGTAAGGAGGAGCTTAACTGGATGGCCGAAACGTTTCATCTTCAAAGCACGCCGTTGACCTCGAAAACCGGGGCAATATTAGCTTAAAGGGCATGCCCTTGTCGAACGTATTCGGCGCAGCCGTTTCGCCGAGCGCGCTGGCGGTTAAAGTTCTTGACAGCCGGGAGATTAAGCAGCATGATTTGCCGTCCTTCAGTACGCACTCTCTACCATTTCAAGCGGAAGACTCACTAAAAACTAAAAGGAGAACAAGATGCCCCAATGGAAAGGTATCGTCGGCACCGGGTATAACGCCTCGCAGTTTGAGACCTACGTCCGCGGCCTGCACTTCGACCTCTGGCGTCCGCAGTTCGTCGTCCTTCACAACACGTCGGCCCCGCGGCTTTCGCAGTGGCACAGCACGCCGGGACACCAGCGCATGCTGAACCTCGAACACTTCTACCGCGACGAGCAAAAGTGGTCGGCCGGGCCGCATCTCTTCGTCGCGGACGACCTGATCTGGGTCTTCACGCCGCTGACCACCTCGGGGCGGCATTCACCTAGCTGGAACCTCATTTCGTGGGGTGTCGAGATGGTGGGCGAGTATCAGGTCGAGCCGTTCGGCGACGCGGTGAGGAATAATACTGTGGCGGCGCTGACGACAATGCACGCGCTGATGGGGCTCGATCCGGCGACACTGCGCTTTCACAAGGAAGACCCGGCGACCACCCACAAGAGTTGCCCCGGGAAGAACGTGAAAAAGACAGACATCATCCAGCGCGTGACGGCCGCACTCCAGGCGCGGGCTGGGGAAGAGCACCCGGTCGGCGGCGGCCCCGCCTAACCGGCACGGGCTAAAGCGGACGACGGCGACCGCTGCGGACTACCCCCGTTCTGCCTCGTCCCGGGCGGGGTGAACGGGGGCGCGTTACTTGACGGTGTACGTGGTCTTCTCTTTGCCGAGAAAGTCTTTGGCGGTCTTCTTCGTGACGAGGCCGGCGTGTTCGAGTTCGAAGTAGGCGCGTTGGACTTCGCCCTTATCAATCGAGAGCTTGCCCGCGAGCGAGGCGGGGGAGGGGAGCGTGTCGCCGGAGGCGAGCTGTTTCTCGCGGATGAGCGTTTCGAGCTGCTGGCGGATTTGGAGGTAGTGGGGGCCGCCTTCGGCGCGGTCTTTGAGTCGAATATCCATCTCAGGCGGTCTCCTGCGTGTCGGGGCGTTGGACGAAAGAGCGTAGGGCTTCGAGGTTGCGGGCGTCGTCGCAGGTCTCGTCCACGGGCGTCTCTAAAAGAAAGGCCGCGTGGGCGAGGCGCGGGTGCGAGGCGACGCGGCGCAGCGCTTCGGCGCCGATGTGGCCGAGGCCGACGTGCCAGTGCCGGTCTACGCGCGAGTTGTAAGCGGCCTTCGAGTCGTTGAAGTGGACGGCCCGCACGTTCTCAAGTTTGACGTTCGCTTCGAGCGAGTCGAGCGCGGCCGCGCGGCCGTCCTCGTCGCGTATGTCGTAGCCGGCGGTGAAGGCGTGCGCGGTGTCGAGGCAGACGCCGAGGTTCAAGTCCGGACACATCTCTGCGATCTCGCGCAGGTGCTCGAAGCGGTGGCCGATGCACTCGCCCTGCCCGGCCGTGTTCTCTAAAAGAATTCTGAAGGAGTCGAGTTCGAGCCCGTCGCACGCGGCCTTCAAGCTCTCGGCGCAGGTGCGGATGGCGTCCTCCTCGCAGGCGCCGCGGGCGCTGCCGGGGTGGAGGACGAGGTAGTCCGCGCCGAGGACTAAGCCGCGCTCGACCTCCTCGCGGAAGGAGGCGATTGACTTCTCGCGGATACCTGCGTCGGCGGCGGCGAGATTGATGAGGTAGTTGGCGTGGATGACGACGGGGCTGACGCCCGTCTCTTCACGCACGCGCTTGAACTGCTCGACCTCTTCAGGAATGAGCGGCTTGGCCTGCCACCCGCGCGGGTTGCGCGAGAAGATTTGCACCGTGTCCGCGCCGAGAGCTTGGGCCTTCAGCAGGGCGTTGTGCAGCCCGCCCGCGATGCCCGTGTGCAGGCCGATTCGTGGACGGGGCGCGGCGTCGCTGTTGACGAGGATGCTCAACGCGCGGCCCTCCTCTCCGTCTCTTCCATGACGCGCAAGACGTTGCCGCCGAGAATCTTTGTCACGTCTGCTTCGCTGTAGCCGCGCCTCAAAAGTTCGGCCGTCAGGTTCGGCAGCTCGGCGACGGAAGAGAGGCCGGCGGGCGTGGCCGTGATGCCGTCGAAGTCGGAGCCGCAGCCGACGTGCTCGACGCTCGTTAAGCGGACGACGTGGTCGATGTGGTCTGCGACGCGCGTGAAGGGGACGGGGGCGAGGCGCGCGGCGAACTCGCGCGCGCGCACGCGGTCGGCGGCGATGCGTTTGATGGAGCCGTTGCCCGACGCGCCGCGCTCAGCCTCTTCGATTAGGGGTTGAATCTCGGCCTCGACCGCGTCCTTGCGAGCCTTCCAGCCGGGTTCGAGGAAGGCGGGGTAGAAGACGGCGCAGACGACGCCACCCGTCTCCGCTATCGCGCGGATCATGTCGTCGGTCAGGTTGCGCGGCACGTCGGCGAGGGCGCGACAGTTCGAGTGCGTGGCGACGACGGGCGCGGTCGAGATCTCGACCATGTCCCAGAAGGTCTTGTCGGAGACGTGCGACACGTCAACCAACATCCCGAGCCGGTTCATCTCGCGAATGACCGCGCGACCGAAGTCGTCGAGCCCG
This sequence comes from uncultured Pyrinomonadaceae bacterium, assembly GCA_964246655.1. Lineage (GTDB taxonomy): Bacteria > Acidobacteriota > Blastocatellia > Pyrinomonadales > Pyrinomonadaceae > QHXN01. Next base: position 7,289 of record CAXTSK010000029.1, on the reverse strand, counting down.
CGCGTCGCGCCCTCCGTGTCGCCCGAGGAGCCGGCCCAACTCAGGCTGTGCGTCCACGCGGGCGTCATGTAGCGGACGCCGCGCCGGAAGTAGTGCTCGACCCTCTCAAGTTTTTCGTCAATCGCGTAGCCGCCTTCGAGGCCGAGGAGCGCGGCGAGTTTGCCTGCGTCGTGCGCGCGCCGGATGTCGGCGGCCGTGGTGGCGAACGTCCAGATGTCGGGGTGACGTTCGGCTAAAGCGAGGATGGCTTCGACCTGCGCGTCGGCGCGCGCGATGGCGCTCGCTCCGCCGAGGCCGTAGAACTCCGGCTCGACCCAGACGGAGAAGAACTGCGCGTCGAGCCCGCCCGCGCGCATGCGCACGGCGTCGAGGTGCGTCCCGACGACGCGGCGGCTGATGTCTGCGCCCTCGTCGATGACGAACTGCACCGTGTCGGCGTGCATGTCCACGGCGACGGCGCGACGGTGAACCGAAAGCGCTTCGTCGTTCGGAGTCGTGTCTGCGGTCACTTTAAACCCTGGCTCGGAGAAGGTCTGTTCAATGTCCACTTGAGTATAGCGCGTGAGGCGTTTTTAACGCAGAGGACGCGAAGTCGGCGAAGCTGTAAAGATTTGAAATTTCAAAGTTGAGATTTCAAATCAGGCTTACTTCGTGTACGGGGCGAGCAGGGCGTCCCAGGCTTTATCGACGCGCGCGTACTCGTTGCTGCAACGCGCGGCGCGCGACTCGGGGAGTGTGCCGTCCTTGACGAGCGAGGCGAACTTCTCCTCGTTCTGGCCGTAGAGCAGGCAGACGATGTTGTAGTAGCGCTGCCGGTCGAGCGAGTGCTCGTCGGCGAAGGCCAGCTCGCCCAGCTCATCGTTTGCCTGCTTTGAGAAGGAGACCGCGGCGTCCAGAACCATCTGCTCGCCCTCGTCCGTGCCGTCGGCGAGCAAGAGCACGGAGAGCTGATCGACGGCGTCCTCCTCGCGCCCCGTGATGGGCAGGTCGTAGGCGTCCACGAGCGCGTGGCCCAGCTCGTGGTAGAAGACGAAGGTGGTCGCGTTGGTGACGGCGTCCTCAACCTGCTCGTCCGTCTTGAAGTCCTTCTTGAAAGCCTCGTAGAGGTCTTCGGCCAACTCGTAGCAGACCGTGACCTTCTTCTTCTCCGGGTCGTAGAAGGCGTTCGCCTCGTCGCAGTTGTCGAAGCCGATGTAGATGTCGTGCGGCAGCGAGAAGGACTTGTTCAGGGCGTCGGCCGTCTCCTGGAGCGACTTCAACTCCTCCTCGTAATCCTTCCGCTCCTCCGCGGTCATGTCGGCGTCGGGCTCCTGCGTCGCGACCTTGAAGTCGCCCTTGTCGGGCGCCTTGACGACGCCGTTGGGCGCGGGCGGCGCGACGTTCGTGTTCGTTTCGACGTGAGCCCTTTCGGAGAGCGAGCAGGCAAGCAGCGGGAGGGCCAGGAGCGCGAGCAGCAGTGCGCGAGCCGCCGGACGAGTCGGCCGTGCGTGAGGCTCGCGCGGGGGGTCGGGGGCGGGTGGAGCGGGGGGCGGGCGGCGGGTGGAGGGGGCGGGGGGTGGGGCGGGGGGGGGGGCGGGGGGGCGGTCTGCAAAGGCGTCTCTCCTGTGCCGAAAAGGTCTTTTGAAATGGAGTCGCGGCGGCGCGCGGCGCGGCCGTATTCTGCACGAGTTTCGGTACGGTGCCAAGCGCGTCGGGTTTCTTGCCAAGCGCGTCCGGTTTAAGGTATCGTGCCGCCTTGAACACCCGTGAACACCAGCACCGACGCGACCCGAGGTTATACGCGCACCGTCGTAATCTCTCCCTCGCCGCCCACGCCCGAACCGTGCGAACCATTTCATGATACAGTCCGCCCCCGCGTGCGGCCGGGGACATTCCAAGGAGCCATAAAGTTATGTCGAAAGACGCCATCGGTAAGAAGGAATTTAAGAAGCCGGAGATCGCGCCCGAGATCTGGCACGACGGCGAGTTCATCCGCTGGGACGACGCGCGCGTTCACGTCATGTCGCACGTCCTGCACTACGGGTCGAGCGTCTTCGAGGGCATCCGCACGTACAAGACGCGGCGCGGCCCGGCCGTCTTCCGCCTGCGCGAGCACATGCAGCGCCTACTCAACTCAGCGAAGATTTACCGCATGAATCACCCGTGGAAGCTCGCCGAGCTGTGCGACGCGACGGTCGAGCTGGTCAAGCGCAGCGGGCTCCAGCAGTGCTACGTCCGCCCCATCATGTTCCGCGCGCTCGACGAGGAGCGCCCGGCCTTCGGCGTCAACCCGTTTCCGAACCCGATGACCTGCTACATCGGCGCGTGGGACTGGGGCAAGTACCTCGGCGAGGAGGCCATCGAGCAGGGCGTGGACGTGTGCGTCTCTTCGTGGAACCGTCTGACGCCGAACTCGATGCCGGCGATGGCGAAGTCGGGCGCGAACTACATGAACTCGCAGCTCATCAAGATGGAGGCTCTGCTGAACGGCTTCGCCGAAGGGATCGCGCTCGACGACCGCGGGTACGTCTCCGAAGGTTCGGGCGAGAACATCTTCCTCGTGCACGACGGCAAGGTCGTCACGCCGCCGCTCGCCTCGTCCATCCTGCCGGGCATCACGCGCGACAGCGTGATCGAGCTCTGCCGCGGGCTCGAAATCCCGCTCGTCGAGTCGGGCATCCAGCGCGCCGCGCTCTACGTCGCCGACGAGCTGTTCTTCACGGGCACGGCGGCCGAGATCACGCCCATCCGCAGCGTTGACCACATCCAGGTCGGCGAGGGGCGCCGCGGCCCCGTCACCGAGCGCATCCAGAAACTCTTCTTCGAGATCACCTCGGGCGAGCGCGAGGCGCCGGGCGACTGGCTCACCTTCGTCGGCGAACACAAGCCCGCCGCCCCCGAGAGCCCGAACGGCCACCACGCCGCCCAGACCGAAGAGGTGCGCAAGGCCGCGACCCAATCGACGGCCGGCGACACACGCGACGCCATCCACGTCACGCTCACGGAGTAGGCCGGACAGAACACACTTCATCTCCCGGGGCGCGCGTCCGAACGGGTTGCGCGCCCGCCTTCTTACGGCGGAGGTTGATGGTGGAGGGCGTTAAGGTCGGTTGCTTAACCAGATCGCCAGGCACAGGATGAGGTTGACCAGCACCAGCACGATCTTGGAGCCGAGAGCGTAACGGATGGGCAGCCCGGCGAATCTTCTGGCTGACAATTCGTCTGGGTCGAGTGACAGAATCCAGAGCATGAGCGGGATTAAAATCAGAAGTATGGTTAACGGCGCGAGGATGGCTACGCGGTAGCTGTTTCGTCCGAGCGGGTAGACCGTGGCCGAAACTATCGCGGCGAACATCGAGTTGAGGAAGCTCAGTTGCGCCGCCCCGCTCAGGACGAGGTGCTGGATCAGTTCTACCTTTTTCTTAAGTTCTTCGTCATCCCTGCTTTCGACGAAACTCTTAATCTTGTTAGCCACCAGCCGCCCGGAGAGGCCAGAGATTAGAATCAAATAGATTGCGAAGACGGGGGGGAGAAACTGTAAAAAATACTCCGGCCAGCCCATGAACTTCTCCGACTAAGACCAAACGGTTATTGATAGAGATGCTGAGTCTCTCTCCCCCCGTTGCCACCTCTCTATCTTCAGGTCAACGCGGATTTCGTGCTTTTCGTCGTAGGGTGGCGTGGAGAGGACCCTGACGTGTGAGAACGTATGGTCACCCCTGTCATACAGGGTACATTTATCCTGCCACTCTTCGTCGGTGACGCCCGGGTGGTGTGAGTTAAAGCGGATGAGACTCGCGTCCGTGATAATCCGGGCGGTACATTCGATGTCCGTCTGGTACGCGATAAAATTCATCAATCGCACGTAGTGCCTGATGTCTTGGTGCGCGCCAATGTTGCACACCTTCCCCTTGTTATCAGCGGTAAGTGTTTTGACAATCAAGGCCGCCTTCTTCTGCTTCATAGAGCAGTCTGGCTTTGGCATTAACTGAACTCCTCCATTAACTGAAAGTGAAGGTCAACAGCTTTAGGCTAAAGTTCGGTTTGGTTGTGACCGTGAGGCTAACCGACCTTCCGCGCGGGAAGGTCGTGTTAGCGGTTGAGCATTTCGTAGTAGGCGGAAAGGTTCTTCTTGCAGGCGGCGAGTGATTCCTTGAAGTCCATCCTGACCCAGAAGTTTTTATCTCGGTGATTCTTGGCAATCCACTTGAGCGTGCGTTCTTTAAGCCCCAGGTTCCTCGGGAGCTTAAAGGCACACTCCCACCCGTTCGCGGAAGTACCGTGCCGATTCTCTAGGGTGAAACAGCAATTGTACCGGCCGTCCGGCTTCGGCATGTCGAAGCCTTCTTTTTTATAAGTAACTATTTCAAAATCATACCGCGCGCAGAGAAGGTGCGAGATCGCGTCCGATTCCAGCGTCTCCTTATACCTGTCTCGTTCCTCCTGGCTGAAGAAGTTGTACTCTTCGAAGTCCGCCGTCACGTTGTCGGAAGCCTCCTCGGCTGCGTCGGCGAAGATCAAATAGGCGACAGACTTCTCGTAGCAGAAAAGCTTCTTCTGCAACATCTTCCCGTGGAGTTCGTGGAAGGGCACTTTTTCATCGCGCAACTCAATTTCGTGTGGCGCCACGTCGGTGAACTGATACTCAATGAAGTCGCACGGGTACTTGCCGGTGAAACTGAAATCTTCCGGGGCTATCCAGGCTAAAGAGTAAGTGTCGGGAGTTACATACAGATATGCGAATACGGCGTCGCCAATAACGGCCTCGTAAACCATCAACTCGTAGTCCTCTTTGACCACTCGCTTCTTAAATTCTAGAGCAGACAATGAGGCCTCCTTGGTCTGAGTAGTATGTGGAGAGAGTGTTTACGAACATCGTTTCGTTAAGCGGCCGAACCCCAACCTATGCTGGTTATAACTTACATCTGAGACACTGTCCATAGGAATTTTTATAACCAGCCTATAGGTTTTTAATGGCAGGCTACGCTTAGGAAGCTTGCCTGTCAACCGCCGACGCACCATCGTCGGCCTCCATCCCATCGGGTCAAGGGGTTGAAGTAAGGTTATGTCCGGGGGTGCAATTAAGTCCAAAATCTGGTATCGGAGTTAGCTCTATACGCTAGATAGTGGGGGCTTAATTTTGAGACAGCGCGTTAGCGGGCAGTTACCTTCACCCCCCTTCCACAGTAGATTATTGACGAGGGCCGCGCGCGCGACGCCGTCCACGTCACACTCACCGAGTAGGGGCGCGCCGCGAAGGCGCTCGAAAGACGAAAGGCCGGGGGCGCGCGTAACGCCTCCGGCCTTTCATCTTTCGCGTCCCGGGAGACGGCGCACTTGTGCGCGGCTTCAGTCCCCGCCCCCGACCCGCGCGTCCTTCGAGTCTTTGACCAGCTCGATGGCGTGGAGGCAGTCACGCTTGTCGCGGTAGCCCTCGCCCGAGGCGATGATCTCGTTATTGCCCGCGACCAGACGCCAGCGCCACTCCCCCGCGTCATCCTTGTAGACCTCGAACGTCCTGCGGGCCGCCGGGTCGTCGTCCAAAGCCCTGGCGCAGTCTCCTATTTGAGACTCGTAGAACTCCACGTCGGCCTTCGCCTTCGTCAGGTCGTCGTCGATGAGCGCGCCGTCCGTGCCGAGTCGGGCGGCCGTCTCCGTCAGTTCTGCGACGAAGGACTTGAGGCCGCGCATACTCTCCTCGTGCTTCGCCCGCTGTGCCTTGAAAAGTTCGCGTTGGTTGGTCATCGGGTTCTCCTCTCAAAGTTGAAGCGCCCATATACCACGCGAGGCGGGAGTTGGCAACAACTTCTTCGGAAAAAAGGCTGTTGACGCTCGTTCAGGCGGGCGTTTAGAATGATTGTACGCGCCGGCCGCATTCGCAGCCGCCGGGGCGCCGCCCCCGCCGCAATCCACCCGGCAAAACAACCCGAGACACTTCCCAGACCGAGCGCAGCGCGCCGCCATTGTGTGCCGTCGCTGCGGCTCGCCGTTCGCCCCGAGAACTTTTTCAGAAGAGAACATATGACAGTCAAAATCGACGAACTCCTGCGCGTCGCCGCCGCCTTCGGCGCGTCCGACCTGCATTGCAAGGCGGGCACGCAGCCCTTCATGCGCATCGGCGGCGAACTGCGCCCCATCTCGACCGCGCCGCGCCTCACGCAGGAGGACACGCTCGACATGGCCTTCTCGATGATGTCGAACCGGCAGAAGCAGAGATTCAAGGAAGTCTCGGAGGCCGACATCGCCTACGGCGTCTCGGGCCTCGGCCGCTTCCGCGCCAACGTCTTCCAGCAGCGCGGCTCGGTCGGCATGGTCTTGCGCGTCATCCCCGACCGGGTGCGTTCGATCACCGAGCTGGGGCTGCCGCCCGTCATCGAGCGCATCGCGGAGGAGCAGCGCGGCCTCGTCCTCGTCACGGGCACCACGGGCTCCGGCAAGTCCACGACGCTCGCCGCGATGATCGACTACATGAACCAGCACCGCGGCGGCCACATCATCACCATCGAAGACCCGATAGAGTTCCTCCACCGCGACCGGAAGTCGTTCGTCACACAGCGCGAGGTGGACGTGGACACGCGCTCGTTCGCTGAAGCCCTGCGCGGCGCGCTGCGGCAAGACCCGGACGTAATCCTCGTCGGCGAGATGCGCGACCACGAGACCATCGAGACCGCCCTGACCGCCGCCGAGACCGGACACCTCGTCCTCTCCACCCTCCACACGCTCGACGCGACCGAGACCATCCGCCGCATTGTCTCCTCCTTCCCGCCGCACTTGCAGAAGTCCGTGCGCATCCAGCTCGCGGGCATCCTGCGCGCCGTCATCTCGATGCGGCTCGTGCGCGCGGCCGACGGGCCGGGGCGCGTGCCCTCGGCCGAGATCATGGTCTCGACGGGCCTCATCCGCGACTACATCATCAACGAGGAGAAGACCTCGCTCATCCGCGACGCCATCGCCGCCGGAACCAGTCAGTACGGCATGCAGACCTTCGACCAGTCGCTCTTCTCGCTCCACCAGTCGGGGCTCATCTCGATGGAGGAGGCTTTGCGCGGCGCGTCGAACCCGGACGAGTTCCGCCTCCGCGTCGCGGGCATCCGCTCCGCCTCCGACCAGGCTCGGGATGACATGGAGCGCGTCACCACCGTCACCAACAGCACGCAGCGCGAACGGTAAAGAAAGGGCGTTGGGTGTTGGGTGTTTTGTGTTTTGTTGCGGGGTGGAACAACTCTTTTTTTACCCAAACCCAAAACCAAAAACCCCCAAACTCGTAACTGATTCGTGTCTGTTTCGCATCAACTGTGCCTCGCGCTTAA
>CAXTSK010000028.1:7052-19840 GCA_964246655.1 uncultured Pyrinomonadaceae bacterium | reverse complement strand
GTGGTGAGCGAGGGCTGCACGTTCGATACCGGCGACGACTGCATCGCGCTGAAGTCGGGCCGCAACGACGACGGCCGGCGCCTGAACGCACCGATTGAAAACGTCATCATCCGCAACTGCACGATGAAGGACGGGCACGGCGGCGTCGTCATCGGCAGCGAGATTTCGGGCGACTGCCGCAACGTCTTCGTCGAGGACTGCAAGATGGACAGCCCGAACCTCGACCGCGCGCTGCGCTTCAAGTCGAACGCCATCCGCGGCGGCGTCCTTGAGAACGTCTTCATGCGCAACGTCGAGATCGGCCGCGTCTCCGAAGCCATTCTCACGATTGACATGCTCTACGACACGGGCGACAAAGGCCCTCACAAGCCCGTCGTACGCAACGTCCAGATCGAGAACGTCACGAGCCGTTCGAGCCCGCGCGTGATGTGGGTGGTTGGCTTCCCCGGCGTCGTCATCGACGACATACGCTTCCGCAACTGCACCTTCCGCGGCGTCGAGTCCGCCGAAGTCTTGAACCACGCCGGCTCCTTCAGCTTCGAGAACGTCACCATCGAGCCGGTCAAACGCGGGCGCAGCCTCAACTCGCCGCAGGCTTCACAGTGACGACTATGACGTTCAGAAGGTTCGTGAGTAGACTGACGAAAGGCAGCGCACTTCTCATACTGCCCTTCTGTTTCATTGTTGAAGCGAAGGGCGCGCCCGTCGAGCTGGTCGTGGCTGCGGACGGGAGCGCGAAGTATAAGACGGTGCAGGAGGCCGTGATGGCCGTGCCGGCGGGGACGGCCGAGAGCCCCGTCGTCATCCGCATCAAGCCGGGCACATACAAAGAGATCGTCTACGTCCAGCGCGAAAAGAGGTTCTTTAAGTTCGTCGGCGAGGACGCCGCGAAGACGGTCATCACGTACGACCTGAACGCGAACATCAAGGGCGTGGACGGCAAGCCCATTGGGACATTCCGCACGCCGTCGGTGCAGATCGACGCGGACGACTTCACGGCCGAGAACATCACCTTCGAGAACTCGGCCGGCCCCGTCGGCCAAGCTCTGGCGGTGCGTGTGGACGGTGACCGCGTGGTCTTTCGCAACTGCCGGTTTCTGGGTTGGCAGGACACGGTGCTGCTTAACCGCGGCCGACAATACTTTGAAGACTGCTACATCGCAGGCCACGTCGATTTCATCTTCGGCGCGGCGACGGCCTTCTTCGAGCGCTGTCACATACATGCTCTGAAGGACGGCTATCTCACGGCCGCCTCCACGCCTGACAACCAGCCCTACGGCTTTGTCTTCTCCCATTGCAAGATCACCGCGGAGTCAACGAACGTTAAGACATACCTCGGCCGACCCTGGCGCGCGTACTCCGCCGTCACTTTCCTCAACACGGAGATGTCCGCGGCCGTCCGCCCCGAGGGCTGGCACAACTGGAACTTCCCCGAGCGCGAGAAGACCGTGCGCTACGCTGAGTTCGGCAGCAGCGGCCCCGGCGCGAACTCGGCCGCCCGCGTCCCCTGGGCGAAGCGGCTGACAAAGTCGGAGGTTAAGAACATCACGCCGGAAGAAGTTCTCTCCGGCGCGGACGGCTGGAACCCTAAGGCCGGACGGACAAGAGTAAGGAGGGATTAATGAAGAAGAGAGACGCGTTGATTCTCGTCCTTTTGGCTTCACTGCTCTGCAACGCGTCCGCCGCGCCCGCACACGTCGGCGCGCTTGGGCAGGCGCAGACTGCCGCCGCGGCGTCGGAGTACACGGCCACGGTCAAGAGCGGAGAGGCGCGCTTTACGCTGCCGGTGCCGCGGCGGCACGCGTGGCAATGGCGCAAGGGCGAGACGAGGGAGAACATGCGTGAGTACGCGTTCGACGTGCGGGTCGAGAACGAAGGACGGGAATACACTTTCGGCCTCTTCATCTGGAAGTTTCCCGGCGCGAAGCCTAAGATCGGAAGCTTCGCCGCGCTCGTGGAAGCCGGGCAGAAGAGCCTGTTCGAGCGCGCGCCGAACGGGCACAACATCGTCGTTCGGGATGCCGGCGTCAAGGTAAGAGACGACGGGGAGCGGCTGGTCATCACCGTCAGCGGCCGCAAGAACGTGGCGCGCCTCTTCTCGGGTCGCCCTTCTGAAGTCACCATCGGGACGACCATCCTCAACGAGCCGCCGACCTCACAGAAAGTCCCCGTCACCTACGAGAACTGAGGGCAAGCAAGAAGGTTCTCAACGCGCGGAGGCGGGGCCGTCGATTTGAAATCGACGGCCCCGCCCTGGCTTGTTGATTCTTACTCGAACCTGAACCAGTCGAAGTCTGCGTAGCCGTACTCTCTCGTCTTGCCGACGCGCGAGGCAAATAGGCCGACCTTTGCGCCGATCCAGCGCCCCTGCTTCGCCGTGAAGGGCTCGCCGACGGGCGTGAAGGTCTTCCCGTCCGCGCTGTAGCTGAAGTTGCAGATCGCGCCCGCGGAGACTTTCACGCGCAGGTAGACGGTGTTGCTCTTCAAGGGCACGCCCGCGCTCGCGCGCTCCGCGCCCTGCTTGTCCGCGTCCTTGCAGACGACCTGCGAGACGAAGAGACCTTCGGGGCGCTTCTTGACGGAGACGTAGGCGTAGTCCATCCCCATCACGAGCAGTCCCGTCTGCTCGTCGTCCGTGCGCGGCGTGAAGGTGAGTTTGGTCGTCGCCGTGAAGACCGGCGCCGGGAACTTCTGCAACAGCAGGCCGGGCACGTCCCAAAGGTTCTTGTAGCCCTCGGGCAGCGGCATGTTGAAGACTCTGAGGTAGCCGAGCGGCCCCGCAGGAAAAGCCCAATTCGGCTGCGGGTTCGCGTGCCACTGCCACTGGAGCCCGAGGCCCGCCGAGTCGAACTCGTCCGAGTCGGGCGGCGTCTCGACGGGCCAGACCTTGCCGACGGTAGGCTTCTTGAAAGTCAGAACGGGCTCGCCCGTCCCGTCGCCGTCCGCGTCAACACCCATCACGGGCCAGTCATTCACCCACTTCAACGGTTGCAGGTGCACGACGCGGCCGTACGGCCCTTTGTCCTGAAAGTGTAGAAACCAGGACTCGCCAGTCTGCGTCTCGACCCAGGCGCCCTGGTGCGGGCCGTTGACTTCGGTCTTGCCCTGCGCGAGCACGGTGCGTTCCTCGTAAGGGCCGTAGACGTTCTTCGAGCGAAGGGCCAACTGCCAGCCGGTCTCGACGCCGCCGGCCGGCGCGAAGATGTAGTAGTAGCCGTTCCGCTTGTAAAACTTCGGCCCCTCGACCGTCGGGTTTTTGTCGTGTCCGTCGAAGACGAGCACGCCGTCGTCTAAGACTCTGGTGCCGTCGGGGCTCATCCGGCTGACGACGAGGATGCTCTTCACGCCCGAGCGGCTGGCCGCGACGCCCGTCACGAGGTACGCGCGCCCGTCCTCGTCCCAAAGGGGGCACGGGTCGATCCAGCCCTTCGCCTCCTTCACCAGCAAAGGCTCCGACCAAGGCCCGGCCGCGTCCTTTGCCTTCACGACGTAGATGCCACGGTCGGGGTCAGGGTAGTAGATGTAGAACTCGCCGTCGTGATACCTGATGGCCGGCGCCCAGACGCCGTTGCCGTGCTGCGGCTTGTCGAAGACATCGAAGGGCGGCTGACGGCGCAGGGCGTACCCGATGACAGACCAGTTGACTAAATCTTTCGAGTGGAGGATGGGCAGGCCCGGAATCGAGTTGAAGCTCGACGCCGTCAAGTAGAAGTCATCGCCCACGCGCACCACGTCCGGGTCGGAGAAGTCTGCGTGGATGACAGGGTTCTTGTACGTGCCGTCGCCGTTGTCTGCGACCCAGACTTTGGAGACGGCGCCGCCGCGCTGACGCACGTCGGGCGCCGTCTGTGCGCGCGTCGCGGCGTGAATGAGTGTGAGGGCTATCAGTGCGAGAATGATATGGAGTAAGCGTCGCATCGACTCAAACAAGTCCTGAGGTGATGAAGCCTTCGGCCGCGACTTCGAGCGCGCCGCCGAGTCCGGCGCCGGTGGCTTCGCCGGGCTCGACCGACCAGCCGTGGAGGCGGCCCGCCATGCTCTGCGCGACGGCGTTGTGAATCTGCTCGCGCATGAACTTCCAGCCGTAGACGAGCCGTCCGCTCACGATGACGCGCGACACGCCGAGCCCCGTGATGACGTTCGCGATGCCGATGCCGAGGTACTCGCCGACGCGCTCAAGCGTCCGCTGCGCGCGCAACTCGCCCGCTTCGGCTCGCGCCACGATCTCGACGAAGCGCGGCGCCTGCTGTCCACCCAACTGCACGCGCTCGCCCATGTAGAGCGTCGCGGCGGCGGGCGCCGAAGCGTAGCGCTCCCAGCAGCCGCGGTTGCCGCACACGCAAGGCTTGCCGCCCGCGACAATCGTCATGTGCCCGAACTCGCCCGCGAGCCCTTCGCCGATTGCGTCGCCGCGGAAGACCTCGCCGCCTAAGACCAGCCCGACGCCGAGCCCCGTGCCCGACCTCACCAGCACGAAGTCATCCAGACGTTCCGATTCGTCACGCCCGAGCCGCAGGCGCAACTCGTAGAGCGCCGCCGCGGTCGCGTCGTTCTCGACGACCACGCGCACGCGCTCGCCCGCGAGGCTCGGGCTCCCTTCGGCGTCGAAGCGCAGCGCGTTCGCCACGTCCACGTCGTTCCAGCCGAGGTGCGGCGCGTAGACAATCCGCTCGCGCGCCGCGTCCGCAGGCCCCGGGACGCTCACACCTATCGCCCTCAACCTCTGCCCCCTCGCCTGTGCGCAGAGCTTCGTGATGATGGTTCGAATCAGCGCGAGCGCGTCGGACGGGTCGGGGGGCGTCTCGAACTCCTCCTCGGCGAAGACCTGACCCGTGAGCGTGGCGAGCCCGACCATCGAGCGACGCACGCCGACGTTGACGCCGACGAAGTAGCCGAAATCTTCATTGAAGGAGAGCGCGAGCGCCGGGCGTCCGAGCGCGCGGTTCGTGCCCGGCGCGGGCTGCTCCGCGGGCTCTTCGCGCACGACGCCGGCCGCAATCAGTTGTTTGAAGGCGTCGGTGACCGTGCTTCGGTTGACGCCCACACGCCGCGCCAGCTCCGCACGCGAGATGGGCTGTGCCGCGCGCAGCAGGCGCAGAAGCATCACGGTCGCCTTGGCCGGTGCTTGTGTGTCGTGCGCGTGGGCTTGTTGAGCCCGCGGCTCCGGCGCTTCGATGACACCTGTTGACGACGCGGCCTCTTTCCTAATGGGCATGGCTTCTCCGCTTGCTCTTTACGTGACAACACTCGCGGGTGAGTTATTAAAGTGAAACAGTTTGTTCGGCCCAGAACTGAAACTCGCGGTGCTTGTGCTCTTCGGCGAGGGCCGGCACCTCGCCGCCGGCGACCCGGAGGACGTGTTCGAAGACGCGCGCGCCGACTTCGTCGATAGTCTCGGTGCCGTCGAGGACGCCGCCGGCCGAGAGGTCTATGTCGCGCGACATGCGTTTGAAGACGGCGTCGTTCGAGGCGAGCTTGATGACGGGCGCGATGGCGTTGCCGATGGTCGTCCCGCGGCCCGTCGTGAAGACGACGACGGTCGCGCCGGCCGCGACGAGTCCCGGCGTGGACTCCTGGTCGTAGCCCGGCCCCTGCATCAGGTGCAGGCCGCGCCCCTTCGGCGTCTCGGCGTACTCGACGACGCCCTCGACGCGCGTCGTACCCGCCTTCGACATCGCGCCGAGCGACTTGATGGTGATGTTGAGCAGGCCGCCCGCGACGTTGCCGGGGCTCGGGTTCTGGTTGAGCACGGCGCCGAACTTCGAGGCGTACTCCTTGTACCAGTCGATCATGCGGTAGACGGCGCGGCCCGTCTCGGCGTCCTTCGCGCGGCGCGCGATGATGTGCTCGGCGCCGCAGAACTCGGGCACCTCTGTGATGAGAACCGTGCCGCCCGAGCGCACGAGCGTGTCAGCCGCGCGCCCGAGACTCGGATTAGCGGAGATGCCGGAGAAGCCGTCGGAGCCTCCGCACTTGACGCCGAGGACGAGTTCGCTCACCGAGCATTCTTCGCGCTCGACGCGGTTCACCTCGGGCAACATCCGCTCGACTTCTCTCAAACCCTGCTCGATGGCGGCCTGCGTGCCGCCGATCTCTTGAATGCCGATCTTGGCGACGGGCTTGTCGAAAGCCTTCTCGCGCTTGAGCAGATACTTCTCGACGCGCGCGAGGTTCGTCTTCTCGCAGCCCAAGTCCAAAAGAACGACGCCGCCGACGTTCGGGTGGTCTGCGTAGTTCGAGAGCGTGCGCAGCATCACGTCGATGGTCGAGCCGTCCTGGCAGCCGCAGCCCTTGTTGTGCGGGATGGCGACGACGCCGTCCACGTTCGGGAAGCGCTCGCGCTTGTAGTGCAGGAACTCCGCCATCAAAGCGATCTGCTGCGCCTCGTGGCTCGCGCACATCGAGGTCGGGACGACGAGGACGAAGTTGCGTGTGCCGACGCGCCCGTCCGGACGGCGGAAGCCTCTGAAGGTCGCACGGTCTATCTCGGAGATGTATTCGGGCGCGGGCGTGGATAGGTCTTCGGGCAGGTCGCGGACGAGCGGCACGTCGTCCGTCATGTTCGCGTGCGAGATGTAATCGCCCTCTTGTATCCCTTGGCTCGTGCCGATGGGGTGGCCGTATTGCAGGACGAACTCGCCCGCGGGGATGTCGCGCGTGGCGAAGCGGTGGCCGGGCGGGACGGAGTCTTTGACGCGGATGACGCGGCCCGAAGGCAGCGCGACCTCAAGCCCCGGCGCGGTCTGCTCCTTGACGACCGCGAGGTTGTCTTCCGTAGAGACGATGATCGCGTAGTCGCCGATGGGCGGGGCCTGCGTTGAGGTGGTGCTGGGCATTATTAAATACTTGCTCGCGTCGAACGCCTCAGGCTTGCAGCACGTCGGGCAGAATCAGAGACCTCACGTTCGGGTGCAGGCGCAGCCAGAGCCCCGGGTTTTCGTCGAGCTGCCGGTCGCGCTCGGCCGTGTCGTCTGAAATCTCCGTGTTCAGCAGGCGCTTGTAGCTCGCGGGCTTGGCCGGCGAGGTCGAGGCGTCAACGATGGATTGGACGATGCGGCGCGCGCCGAGGATGGCCGCGGGGCCTAAAGTCAGAATGTAAGACGCGGCGCGACACTGGGCCTCGTCCTCGGGCGTGACGTTGCTGCCGCCGACCTTGAACTTGCTGATGTGGTGTTCGAGGATGCTCGGCGAGATGGGGATGACGCCCGCGAGGTCGCCCGCGGCGGCGCCCGAGCCCGGCTTGATGTAAGCGAGGTGGGAAGCCTCGCCCGGCTCAGGCCCCATGCCCAGAAAGAAGATGTCGATGCCGCCCAGAGAGTCGAGCTTCTCAAGGTAGCGCGCCAGTTCGCCTTCGAGGTCATCCGTGTCCGTGCGCATCGAAGTGAAGCTCTTCACCTTCCTGAAGAAGGCTTCGCCCAACAGCCGCTCGAAGTCGCGGACGAAGCTGAAGCCGTTCTCCATCCGCATCGGCGCAAGCGCGTCCTGTGTGAAGACGTGCAGGCGGCCGAGCAATTCATCGGCCTCCCCGGTCTTCGCGATCTCCGCGACCTGCTTGTACATCGCCTGCTGGCCGCGTCCGCCGAGCAGGATGATGACGAGGTCGCCCTCCTTCTCGCGCGCCGCGCGCTGAATCTCTTCCCATTGTGCGCGGCCGACCGCCTCTTCGTTCGGGAGCACTTCGTAGTCGATAGAACGAACCTGCCCGGCATTCGAGTCCGAGTCGGCGCGACCGAGCCAGACGTTGCCGCCCACGACCCTTCTGACGAATGGATTTTGTTTGGGAGCTGACAAAATATTTCCCTTCCCTGTTGTTAAAAACGCCCTCGGAGAGGATTGTCTCTGCTTCCAGAGCTGAGACATTAATGCAAAATTATAACGAGTGGTCTAACCACTTAATCAGCGCGCGAACAGTATTTACCATAAACAACATTGGTAAGGCAAGGTAAATTACGGCAACGCGGCAAAATCATTTAAGAAACGGGAAGGCTCGCCGGAAATTGACTTGACAGGAATTGCGGAGTGGTGTTACACAATAACCGCTATCCGGTTAATTGGTATTACCTTCTTAAAATATGTTCCAAGCCTGAGGCCGTCGATTCCCCGCGTAGCTCGTCGGCCTGTTCGGCTTCACTAAATCTGTGGCCGCCGCCCCGCTCAAGGCGGCCGTTCGGACGGGTTGGATTTGAGCAGATGGGCTACGCCCCTTTTGAACTTGGAGGCCGTGTGGCGGTGGTGTTCGGCGGCACGTCCGGCATCGGCCGCGCCATCGCGCACGGGCTGGCGGAGGCGGGCGCCGACGTGGTCGCCACCTCGCGTAGCGGCGAACGCGTCGAAACGGTCGCCGCGGAGCTGGAAGGGTTCGGACGGCGGACGCTGCGCCTGACTTCGGACGTGACCGAGCGCGAGTCGATACGTTCCCTGCTGGACGCGTCGGTCGAGGCATTCGGCAAGGTAGACATTCTGGTCAACTCCGCCGGACGGACGATACGCGCCCCGACCGTGGACTTTAATGAAGAGGATTGGGACGAAGTCATCGAGACGAACCTGACGGGGACGCTGCGCGCGTGTCAGATATTCGGGCGGCACATGCTCGGGCGCGGCTACGGCCGCGTCATCAACATCGCGTCGCTCTCCTCTTTCGTCGCGCTGGCGGAGGTCGCGGCCTACTCGGCGAGCAAAGCGGCGGTCGCTTCGCTGACGAAGTCTCTGGCCGTCGAGTGGGCACAAAGCGGCGTCAACGTTAACGCCATCGCGCCGGGCGTCTTCCGCACGAAGTTGAACGAGCATTTGCTCGACGGCACGGAGCGCGGGCGAGAGTATCTGCTGCGGACGCCGATGGGTCGCTTCGGCAAGGTCGAAGAGCTGGCCGGCGCCGCCGTCTTCCTCGCCTCCGACGCTTCGAGCTTCATCACCGGCGAGATCATCGCCGTGGACGGCGGCTTCCTCGCCAGCGGAGTTAATAAGTAAGAGTGTCATCGTCAAAGCTTTTAAGTCATGGATAAGCAAGCGGAGATTGCGGAGAAGACCGGGCGGCTGACGCGGATGTTGGCGGCCGAAGGGTTGGGCGGCGTGGTGTTGGTCGCGCAGCCGAATTTCGCCTGGCTGACGGCCGGGGGGAATAACGGCATCGACACGAGCCGCGAGCAGGGCGCGTGCGCGCTCGTCGTCGGCGCGGACGGAAAGCGACACGTTCTCGCGAGCCGCATCGAGATGGCGCGGCTGCTCGAAGAGGAACTTGCGGGGGCGGACTTCGAGCCGGTCGAGTACGGTTGGGAGGAGGATAAGGCGACGCCGACGTTCCTCGCAGACCTCTCGATGAAAGTGTTAGGGAGCGGCGTCGCACTCGGCTCCGACCTGCCCCTCGGCGGAAGCGTGAAGGCAATCGACGGCGCCGTCTCGCGCTGTCGTTATCAACTCACTTCGTCTGAGTTGGAAAGATATCAGAAGCTCGGGCGCGACGCGGGCGAGGTGTTGGGCGCGTTGGCGAGGTCGCTCACGCCGGGCGTGACCGAGAATGAGATAGCACGGCGCGTGTCTGACGCGCTAGCCGCGCGCGGGATGCGCTCGGTCGTGACGTTGGTCGCGGCGGATGAGCGCATCGCGAAGTTCAGGCATCCCGTCCCGACGGAAAAGACCTGGGAGCGCGTCGTCATGCTCGTCGCTTGTGCGCGCCGCCAGGGGCTCGTCGCGTCGCTTTCGCGCATCGTTTGCGCGGGCGAAGTTGCCGAAGACTTACGGCGACGTATGGACGCCACGGCGCGCGTCAACGCGAAGCTGTTGGCGGCGACGCGGCCCGGCGCCGTCGGCTCGGAGTTATACCGTGTCGCGGCCGACGCTTACGCAGAGGAAGGCTTTCCCGGCGAAGAGCGTCTGCATCATCAGGGCGGCGCGGCCGGCTACCGCACGCGCGAATGGGTGGCGCACCCGGCGAACGCAGAGATAGTGCAAAACAGACAGGCGTTCGCGTGGAATCCGACGGTCACCGGCTCGAAAGCCGAGGAGACTTGCATCGCCTCGGCCGAAGGTGTAGAGGTAATCACACAAACCCCTGACTGGCCCCAGATCACTGTCCCCGTCGAAGGGCGCGTTTACACGTCCCCCGACGTGCTGTCGTTGTAGCAGAGCGACGGTCGGGGTTTGGTCTCTCATCAAACATCCCGCGAGGTAGAACATGTCCGATATCGGAAAGATCGTCGAGGACGTTGCCGACCCTAAATCTAAGTCCGACGCGGCGCCCTTGCAGTCCTCCGGGGCGAGCGCGACGGGCGCGGCCGTGGCCGCGCTCGAAGGAGCGAACACGCGCATCGGCCGCTACCGCTGGATGATCTGCGCGCTCCTCTTCTTCGCGACCACGGTCAACTATCTGGACCGACTCGTCTTCGGCTTCCTTGGCCCCGAGCTGATGAAGCCCGAGCACTTCGGCTGGTCGGCGAAGGACCTGACCGACATCGTCTTCTGGTTCGAAGTGGCCTACGCCATCGGGCTGCTCTGCGCGGGGCGCTTCCTCGACTGGATCGGGACGCGCATCGGCTACGCCGTCTCGCTCACCTGGTGGAGCCTGGCTTCGATCCTCCACGCCTTCATGGGCTCGGTCACCGGTTTCAGCGTCGCGCGCTTCCTGCTCGGCCTGGGAGAGTCGGGCAACTTCCCCGCGGCCATCAAGACCGTCGCCGAGTGGTTCCCCAAGAAAGAGCGCGCGCTCGCCACGGGCATCTTCAACGCCGGATCGAACGTCGGCGCCATCATCGCGCCGCTCGCCGTGCCCTGGCTCTACGTCCACTGGGGCTGGCAGTGGGCCTTCATCATGACGGGCGCCATCGGGCTCATCTGGCTCATCTTCTGGTTCACGCTCTATCACCGCCCGGAGGAGCACCCGAAAATCGGGCGCGCCGAGCTTGCACACATCCAGTCCGACCCGCCCGAGTCTACCGCGCAGGTGCCTTGGCTCAAGCTGCTGCCGCACAGGCAGACGTGGGCGTTCGTCTTCGCCAAGTTCATGACCGACTCGATCTGGCGCTGGTATCTTTACCTGCTGCCGCTCTTCTTCTCGGAGGTCTTCAAGCTCGACATTAAAAACTTCGGCCCGCCCTTCGTCGTCATCTACGTGCTGGCCGACGTGGGCAGCATCGGCGGCGGTTGGCTCTCTTCGGCGCTCATCAAGGGAGGGCGCTCGGTCAACTTCGGCCGCAAGGTGGCGCTGCTCGTCTGCGCGCTCTGCGTCGTGCCCGTCTTCCTTGTGACGCAGCTCAGCAACATGTGGGTCGCGGTCTTCATCGTGGGCCTTGCTGCCGCGGCGCACCAGGGCTGGTCGGCCAACCTGTTCACGACGGCCTCCGACATGTTCCCGAAGCAGGCGGTCGGCTCGGTCGTGGGCCTCGGCGGCATGGCAGGCGCGGTCGGCGCGATGCTCATCTTGAAACTCACGGGCTACGTGCTGGGCGACAAGCCGGACGCGCACGCTTTCGCGCCGCTCTTCATCATCGCGGCCTCGGCCTACGTCATCTCGATCATCGTCTTACACGTCGCGGTGCCAAGGCTTGAGCCTGCGCGTATCGAGGGCTGAAATGGTTTTGGAGATTAAGCCGAAGTCGGAGTGCCGCTGGGACGTTGTCTCCCTCGGCGAGGTGATGCTCAGGCTCGACCCGTGCGAAGGGCGCGTCCACACGACGCGCACCTTTCAGGTGTGGGAGGGCGGCGGCGAGTACAACGTCGCGCGCGGCCTGAAGCGCTGCTTCAGCCTCGACGCGGCGGTCGTCACGGCGCTCGCCGACAACCCCGTCGGGCGTCTGGTGCAGGACTTAATCTACCAGGGCGGCGTTGACCAGTCGCACGTCCTCTGGCGCAAGTACGACGGCGTCGGGCGCGAGGTGCGCAACGGCTTGAACTTTACAGAGCGCGGCTTCGGCGTGCGCGCCGCGTTGGGTTGTTCCGACCGCGGGCACACAGCCGTCTCGCAGCTCAAGCCCGGCGACATCGACTGGGAGCAGATATTCGGGCGCGAGGGCGCGCGCTGGTTACACACCGGCGGCATCTTCTGCGCGCTCTCCGAGACGACGCCCGCGGTCGCGCGCGAGGCGATGCAGGCGGCGAAGAAGCACGGCACGGTCATCTCGTACGACTTGAACTTTAGGGACTCTCTCTGGAAGTCCATCGGCGGGAAGGAGCGCGCGCGCGAAGTCAATCGCGAGTTGGCTTCACTCGTGGACGTGATGATCGGGAACGAAGAGGACTTCACGGCCTGCCTCGGGTTCGAGGTCGAAGGCTTGGACGAGCACCATTCGAAGCTCGACGTGGGGAACTTCAGGAAGATGATCGAGCGCGCCGTCGGCGAGTATCCGAACTTCGAGGTCGTCGCGACGACGTTAAGGAACGCGAAGACCGCGACCGTCAACGACTGGGGCGCGGTCTGCTTCGCGGGCGGCGAGCTCTACCAGTCGCAGACGCGCGAGAACCTCGAAATCTTCGACCGCGTCGGCGGCGGCGACTCGTTCGCCTCGGGGTTGATTTACGGATTTCTGACGGGGCGCGGCCCGCAGTGGGCGGTCGAGTGCGGCGCGGCGCACGGCGCGCTCGCGATGACCACGCCGGGCGACACGACGATGGTGACGCTCTCGGAAGTTGAAAGGGTGATGAAGGGCGGCGGGGCCCGCCGCGCGCGGGTGGGCG
This sequence comes from uncultured Pyrinomonadaceae bacterium, assembly GCA_964246655.1. GTDB lineage: Bacteria > Acidobacteriota > Blastocatellia > Pyrinomonadales > Pyrinomonadaceae > QHXN01. The sequence goes on along the minus strand of CAXTSK010000028.1, from coordinate 7,174 downwards.
CCGGGCCCCGGGCGCTGACGGCGCGCGCCGCCCGCGCGGCCCTCAGCTACGTGCCGGGCAGCCGGCGGCGCGACGAGATCGGCGACATCGCCCGCGCGGTCGTCACCATCCGCGACATGTCC
>CAXTSK010000028.1:0-7042 GCA_964246655.1 uncultured Pyrinomonadaceae bacterium | reverse complement strand
GCTGTCGGGGGCAGAGCCTTCGGGCATTTCCACCTCGGACTCCCAAGCCTTCTGCGCCTTCGAGAGGTGCGCGCTCATGGCGTGGCGTGCGGCTTCGGGGTTGTGCTCGCGGATGGCGCGGTAGACGTGGCGATGCATCTCGGCCGACTCCTTCAAATCGGTGGCGCGCTTGACGGTCTTGATGCGTGTGTCGAAGAGGATGGTCGCCACCATGTTCATCAGCGACGTGAGAATGCGGTTGCCGGAGGCCGCCGCCACCGTCTGGTGGAAGCGCACGTCGTGGACGAGGAACTGCTCCGGGTCGTCGAGCGAGGCGAACATGCCCGCGACCTCTTCGGCCATCGTTGCCATCTGGTCGGGCGTGGCGCGCTCGGCGGCCAGACCGGCGACGGCCATCTCCAGCGCCTGCCGCGCCTCGAACATCTCGGCCGAGGTGAAGCCGTGGAGCGAGGCCATCAGACGCAGGGGGCTGCTGTCGAGCGAGGGCGGCCCGTCGGCCTTGACGACGAAGGTGCCCGCGCCCTGTCGAGACTGAAGGACGCCGACCGCGGCGAGCGAGCGGATGCCCGCGCGGAGGGTCGGGCGGCTGACGCCCAGTATCTTGGCGAGGTCGCGCTCGGGCGGGAGGCGGTCTCCGGGGCGCAGGTCGCCGCGGTGGATCATCTCGCGGAGCTGCGAGATGACCTCCTCCGAGGTCGTGCCGCGACGCTCGGGGTCGATGTGCTTGAACATTTCGTTAGTCAAATCGGTCATACCATTCGTCCCGTTGAAAATATATTTTGACCACGGCGGCAAGGATTGTCGGGCTCGGTAAAATCAATCTGCCGGGCTGTTTCGCTGACAGCCGCATTCTACAGACATTTTTCCGGTTTGTCGAATGTTTGTTTCGATGACAGGCAGAAAGGTCTAACCACTTAACGATTTCGAGTCCTTTACAGGCCGGCTTGTGTGAAGTCCGGTCTTAAAGATTGGTCATTCAGGCTTGAAGCGAAGCATTTTACGGAGGATGTCCCTTTGAATCTCAAGGCGAAAATAATCGTCGCTCTCGTCATCTTTACCGTCTGTGCCGCCGTAGCGAGCGGGCAGGCTGCCGCGCCCGTCTCAGAGCGCATGGCGACGACCGTCATGACGGTCTGGAAGGACTCGATGTCGGGCGACCCTTCGCGGCCCGAGCGCTGGGGTTATGAGCGGGGCGTGCTGCTCAAAGGCATCGAGGCCGTCTGGCACAACACGGGTGACGGCCGCTACTTCAGCTACATCCAGCGCCAGACCGACAAGTTTATCGGCGACGACGGCACCATCAACACCTACAAGCAGGATGACTACAACATCGACAACGTGCTGTCGGGTCGTAACCTCCTGATGCTCTACAGAGTGACGGGGCAGGAGAAGTACCGGAAGGCGGCGGCGGTGCTGCGCGAGCAGTTGCGCAACCACCCGCGCACGTCCGAGGGCGGCTTCTGGCACAAGAAGATCTACCCCTCGCAGATGTGGCTCGACGGCCTCTACATGGGCGAGCCGTTCTACGCCGAGTACGCGGAGACCTTCGGCGAGCCCGAGGCGTTCGACGACATCGCCAAACAGTTCGTCCTGATGGAGACGCACTCGCGCGACCCGAAGACGGGCCTGCTCTATCACGGCTGGGACGAGTCGAAGCAGCAACGCTGGGCGGACAAGACGACGGGCCGCTCGCCCAACTTCTGGGGGCGCGCGATGGGCTGGTACGCGATGGCGCTCGTGGACACGCTCGAACACTTTCCCGCAGACCACCCGAAGCGCGCCGAGCTGATCGCGATCCTGGGCCGCGAGGCCGCGGCCATCCAGAAGTTTCAGGAGCCGCAGTCGGGCCTCTGGTATCAGGTGCTCGACAAGGCCGGCGAGAAGGGCAACTACCTTGAGTCTTCGGCCGCGGCCATGTTCGTCTACTCGCTGGCGAAGGGTGTGCGGCTCGGCTACCTGCCCGAGTCGTACATGAAGGTTGCGCAGAAGGGCTGGGCCGGGATGCAGAAGCAGTTCGTGGAAGAGGCGCAGGGCGGTGGCGTCAACTTCAAAGGCACGGTCAGCGTCGCGGGGCTCGGCGGGAACCCTTACCGCGACGGGAGCTATGCCTACTACCTGAGCGAGAAGGTCGTCACCAACGACCAGAAGGGCGTGGGCGCGTTTCTGATGGCGGCGGCCGAGATGGAGGCCGCGTCCGAGCGCACGGCCAACGCGCTCGGCAAGCGCGTCGTGCTCGACTACTACTTCAACAACGAGTGGAAGAAGGACGCGGCGGGCCGTCCCATGACCTGGCACTACAAGTGGGAGGAGTTGGCGAACGGCGGCTTCTCGACGTTCGGCCACGTCTTCAGCAACCTCGGCGCACGCACCGATGCGCTGCGCGACGCGCCGACGGCGCAGAACCTAAAGGGCGCCGACGTTTACATCATCGTCGATCCGGACACGGAGACCGAGACCGAGAAGCCGCACTACGTCGAGCCCACGCACGTCAAGGCGATTGCCGACTGGGTGAAGTCGGGCGGCGTGCTCCTGCTGATGGGCAACGACGTGGGCAACTCCGAGTTCGACCACTTCAACACGCTTGCGAAAGAGTTCGGCATCCAGTTCAACAAGGACAGCAAGAACCGCGTGCAGAAGGACAACTTCGTCGAGGGCTTAATCAAAGTCCCGGCGGGCCACACGATCTTCAAGACTGCGCGTTCGCTCTACCTGAAAGAGCTTTCGACGCTCGCGCTCTCGAAGCCGGCGGCGTCGGTGCTCGATCACAACGGCGACGTGGTCATGGCCGTCGCGAAGCACGGGCGCGGGACGGTCTTCGCCGTCGGCGACCCTTGGCTCTACAACGAGTACGTTGATGGCCGGAAGCTGCCGCCCGAGTTCGACAACTACAAGGCGGCGAAAGACCTCGCCGCGTGGCTGTTGGGGCAGAGCCGTTGACGCGAAGAATCGGCTGGGGGCTCGTCGGCTGTGGCGACATCTCGCGCAAGCGCGTAGCGCCCGCATTGCGCGACCTTGAGAACTGCGAGCTGGTCGCCGTCAGCCGCGCCGACGCCGCGCGCGCCGAGTCCTTCGCCGCAGAGTTCGGCGCAAAGCGTTGGCATGCCGACTGGCATCAATTGGTTGAAGACCCCGAGGTAGAAGCTGTCTACGTCGCGACCCCGGTTCACCTGCACGCGGAGCAGGCGGTCGCGGCGGCCGAGGCGGGCAAGCACGTCCTTTGCGAGAAGCCGTTGGCTTTGACGGTCGCGGAGTGCGAGCGCATGAACGCCGCGGCCGAGGCGAACGGCGTGCTGCTCGGCGTCGCCTACTACCGCCGCTTCTACCCCGCGGTCGAGCGCGTCAGACAGATTCTTGACTCGGGCGAGATTGGCGTGCCCGTCGTCGCACAGGTTAACGCGTTCGAACGCTTCGACCCCGCGCCCGATAACCCGAGGCGCTGGCTGTTGGACAAACAACACTCGGGCGGCGGGCCGATGTTCGACTTCGGATGCCACCGCATCGAAGTCCTCTTCAACCTGTTCGGCGACGTGACGGCCGTCAGGGCGCTGACGGGTAACGTGCTCTTCGAGCGCGAGGTCGAAGACACGGCCTGCGCCGTCCTTCAATTCGGGCGAGGCACGCAGGGCGTCATCTCGGTCACGCACGCGGCGCGCGAGCCGCAGGACACGCTGGAGATTTTCGCGAGTGAAGGCTCAATCAGAATTGACGTGCTGAACGAAGGGCGGATGCTTATTAGGACGAAGGACGGCGAGCGCTTCGAATCGCACACGCCGCACGAGAACCTGCACCAGCCGCTCGTCGAAGATTTCACGCGCGCCGTGCTGGAAGACGGCAAGCCGCGCGTGGACGGCCGCACGGGGCAGAAGGTCTCGGAAATTCTTGAACAGATTTACGCAGGTTGAGGGAGGGTTGATTCCGACATGACATCGAGCATCAGAAACGCTGTGTGTGCGTTCGTCTTCGCGGCCGCTGCGGCGGCGGGGGCTTCGGCGCAGACGACGGGTAATACAACCGAGCGCGGCCCGAGCAGCCCCATCCGGCCGTTCGTGGTGTTGAGCGGTCAGGCCGTGGACGACGTGGTGAAGAAGCTTCACCCGGAGAACAAGGTCGAAGAGTTGATCGGCGGCGAGGGGATGGAACTGCGCGTGGCCGTCCAGCACGAGGCCGGCAAAGCGGCCGCGGCCGCGGAGATACACGACGCGTCGGACGACGTTTATTACGTGCTCGAAGGGACGGCGACGCTCACGCTCGGCGGAAAGTTGGAGTCGCCGAAGGAGGTCGAGCCCGGCGAGTGGCGCGGGCCGCGCATCGCGGGCGGCCAGAACTTCGACGTGAAGAAGGGCGACCTCATCGTCGTCCCCCGCGGCACGCCGCACATGCGTAGCACCGTCGGCAAGGACTTCGCCATGATCCTCATCAAGGTCTTCGACAAGCCCCTCCCCGCGCCGAAGCCTATGCCGAAGCCCGAACCAAAACCTCAACCGCAGAAGCCCTGATTCTCTTCATCGTCTGTAATCGGCGGCGATCAGAATAACCACAGAGACACAGAGGCACAGCTTGAAGAGGGATGCTCAACAAGCTGTGCCTCTGTGTCTCTGTGGTTAACTGTTCTTGACCTGCTCCCAAACCTCGGGATCAACCGGAATGCCCTTCTCCATATTCTCGCGCCTGATTTGAAGTGTGCGTTCGCCGGGGTATCTCACGCCTTCGCCTTCGCCCGCGTGAAGGTTTTCGATGATGTCGTCGGCGATGCGCGAGTCAGCCCTGCCGAACGCGGAGAGGTCAAAGGCAAGGAAGACTTGCGAGAGGCGCGTCTCTTCGAGCGGGTCGGGCGGAATCTGGTGAGTGGCGAGGCCGCCCGCGAGGAGCGCCGCGGCCATGTCGAGGAGCAGCGCGAGGCCGGAGCCCTTCCAGAAGCCGATAGGCAGCGGGCGTCCGGACTCTTCGACGGCGGCAGGGTCTTGTGTGAGGCGCCCTTCGGTGTCGAAGCCGCCGCTGACAGGCAACTGCTCGCCGCGCGCGCGGTAGGCGGCGAGCGCGCCGTATGAGAATTGCGACATCGCCATGTCGAGCACGACGTGGCCCGTGGGGCGAGGCACGGCGATGACGAAAGGGTTGTTGCCGAGCAGCGGTCGCGCAGAGCCCCACGGCGGGAGGTTCGGCAGCGTGTTCGTCCAGCAGAAGGCGAGTGCGCCCGCCTCGGCCGCTTGCCAGCCGTACGTCCCGCCGCGCATCCAGTGGTTCGTGTTCCTCAACGCGACGCAGCCGACGCCGTGTTGTTGGGAAAGCTCCAAGGCCCGCGCCATCGACTCGTGAGCGTTGAGATTGCCCGGGCCGGAACGTCCGTCCCAACGCTCAAGCGCCCCGTGCGCTTCGACGCGGACAGGACTCGCGTTCACGTCAACGAGCCCCTTCCTTATCATCTCCACGAAGCGCGGGAAGCGTTCGAGGCCGTGTGTGTAGACGCCGTCGCGGTCGGTCTCTGCGAAGAGTCGCGCACACAGCTCGGCGCGCCCTTGCTCGAAGCCGACCTTGAGCAGGGCGCGCCGCAGAGTTTGATGAAGCTCTTCGAAACTGACTCTCACCTAGTGCGGTTCGACTAAGTAAAGGTCGCGGCCGGCGCGTTCGACGACGAGGGTGTCGGGGTCGTGATCGTAGTCCTCGCGGCGGAACTGCCGATGATCGATGAAGCCGAGGTTGACGCGGCGGCAGGTGGCCTCGTCGAGCGCGGAGGCCATCGTGATCGTGTAGCGCGGGACGACCTTGCCCGTCTCGTCGCGCGAGCCCGCGTACGAGACGTGCGCGAGGTGCGCGGCCACGGCGAGGTTCGAGCGCAGCTCTGTGGAGAGCGCCACCATCTCGCGCACGCGGTCGATGGGCGCGTAGCCGTACTTCTCAATCAACAGTCCGTGCGTCTCGGAGATGGCGCGCAGGTGCGGCGCGTAGATGATTAGCTCGCCGCCCTCCTCGATGATGCCGCCGAGCTTGTAGCTCGCCTTGCCGCCGACCCAAAGCTCGTCGTAGTGCTCGTCGAGCAGCGCAACGACGCGCTTGTACTTGCGGCCGGTGTACTTGATGTGAACCTGTCGGCTGACCTCGGCCGCGCGGCGGAAGGCTTCTCGAAAGTCGCCGCAGAAGAGGGCGTGCGTGCGCAGACGCTCGTCGTCGCCGCGCGTGACGACGGAGTTGATGGAGATGACGCGCGCGGGGACGAGGTCGGCGGCGGCCTCGATCATGTGGCGCGTGGGCGTCTCGACACGGCCGATGATGTTCTCGATGGAGGCGAGCGCGCCGAGCCAGTGTGTCGCGTGCGTCAGGTTGGGGCCGGCGACGCCGGGGAAGAAGTACTTGGCGCCGCCCGCGAAACCCGCGACCTCGTGCGGGACGGTCGCGCCGAAGATGAGCACCGTGTCGTAGACGCCGGGCGCGAGCAGGCGATTGAGGTTGACCTTGACGGAATCGTTGATGAGTCCGCCGGTCAACTCGGTCACACGCTCGGCCGACAGTTCGCCCAGGTCAACCAACTCCTCGGGTCGGTTCCACTGATGGTCGAAGATGCTCCCGAGGAGCGGGAGCGATGCGTCTTCGCTCAGTCCGACTTTCAAGCGCTTCTCCCCCTCGGTCATGGGCATGTGCGTGCCCTGCGCGACGAGTGCGTCGAACTGCTCGGCGCCGCGATCTTTGAGAATCTCGGCCGCGAAGGGGAAGAGGATGTCCGTGTTGTCGTCGCGTGTCTTGTCGGGGACGATGGCGAGGACGCGCGCGCCGGGGCCGACGGTCAGGAGCGCCTGCTCGACGATGGCGCGCAACTCTTCGGGTGAAAGGTCGAGGTCGGGCGCCCCTCTCCCGACGGTCGAAGGCGCGGGCTTGGTGCTCATAGATGTTCTCCCTGTGTGAACCGGCTCAGTACCGCCCGCGGTAGCGGGTGGGTCTTTGCCATACGACACGCTCGGTTAACGAAGACCCGCCCGCGGACCCGGGCGGTACTGACCCCGATGGGAGCGCGGGGTGCGCGCGGAGCCGCCGTTGGGGCAGGCGCGCC
>CAXTSK010000027.1:0-20004 GCA_964246655.1 uncultured Pyrinomonadaceae bacterium | reverse complement strand
CCTACAAGTTCTTAGACACGTTCCTGGGCGAGATGGCCGCGCTCTTCCCCGACGCCTACCTCCACGTCGGCGGCGACGAGAACGAGGGCAAGCACTGGGATCAGAATCCGCAGATACAAGCCTTCATGAAGGAGAAGGGCTTCAAAGACCACCACGCGCTCCAGAGCTACTTCAGCCGGCGCGTGCAGGAGATTGTTAAAAAGCACGGCAAGCGCATGATGGGCTGGGACGAAATTTTCCAACCCGACCTGCCGCGCGAGGTCGTCATCCACTCCTGGCGCGGGCCGGAGGCGCTGGCCGAGGCCGCGCGCAAGGGCTACGACGGCGTGCTCTCGAACGGCTATTACATCGACCTCGTCTACCCCGCGTCGCAGCACTACGCCGTCGATCCCCTGCCGGCCGACAGCGGACTCACGCCCGAGCAGGCCAAGCACATCCTCGGCGGCGAGGCGACGATGTGGGGCGAGTGGGTGACGCCCGACACCATCGACTCGCGCATCTGGCCCCGCGCGGCCGCCGTCGCCGAAAGACTCTGGTCGCCCCGCGACGTGAAGGACGTTGAAGACATGTACCGCCGCCTGCGCGTGGTCAGCTTGCAGTTGGAAGAACTCGGGCTCACGCACGAACGCAATCAGGCGATGATGCTCCGGCGTCTCGCGCGCGACGCCGACACGGCCCCACTCCGCACGCTCGTCTCAATCGTCGAGCCCGTCAAGGAGTACAAGCGCTACCAGCAGCGCCCGCAGTTGGTGACCGCGCCGCTCACCGGCCTCATCGACGCCGCGCGCCCGGACAGTGAAGAGGGCCGCCGCTTCAACGCCGACGTAGAGGCGCTGCTCTCCGACGCCCCGCGCTTCGCGTCCCACGCGGAGCAGTTGCGCGGCACTTTGACCGCCTGGCGCGACGCCGGCCCCGAGTTGGCCGCCCTCATCGACCGCTCGCCCGCGCTGCACGAGGCGCGGCCGCTCGCCGCGGAACTGCCCGCGCTGGGGACGGCGGGGCTCGAAGCCCTCTCGTACCTCGCGCGCGGCGCGACGCCGACCGCCGAGTGGCGCGACGCGCGACTCGCCGCGTTGGAGCAGGCCGCGAAGCCGAAGGCGGCGCTCGAATTCGTCGTCATCAACGGCCTCCGCCAACTCGTCGTCGCCGCCTACGAGCAGCCGCGCCTCCGCCGGATGTCGGCCACCGAGTGGAAGGCACAGGTGAAGGCGCTGACCGCGCCGACCGCCAAGTAGGGAAAGGGGTGTTGGGTGTTGGGGAAGACAAACCCAGCACCCAACACCTTCTTAGCGCGGTGGTGCGACGCTGTCTTCGTCGTCCGCCTTGCCTTCGTTCTTCAGCCGCTTGACGATGCCCATCTCCTCCTGCGCCCGCTCGGACTGCTTCAAACGCGCGTAGAGCAGCGCGAGGTTGTAGTGGGCCTTCGGGTCTTCGGGGCTGAGCTTCGCACCCTCTTCGAGCGCCTGTTGTGCGCGCGCGTAGTCCTTGAGCTTCAGGCACGTCGCGCCCAGCGCGACGTGCGCGTGCGCGTACGTGGGGGCGAGTTGGATGGACTTCTCGAAAAGCTCAATTGCCCGCGCATCCTCGTTCTCGCCCTGCGCGATGAGACCCAGATAGTAGAAGGCTTCGGGCGTCGCCGCACCTTTGCGCGTGCTCGTCTCAAGCAGCGCGCGCGCCTCCGCCAGCCGCTTCTGTTTGAGCAGCACGTAGCCGAGATGCATCTGCCCTTGCGCGTCGTCGGGCCGGAGCCGTAGGAACTGCCGGAAGGCCAGCTCGGCCTCCGAGAGGTCGGCCGGATACCTGAGCCACGCGGAGCCGAGGGCGAAGTGGTATGAAGGCTCGGAGGGGTTCAGCTCTGCCGCCTTTTTGAACGACGCGACGGCGGCACCCCGATCGCCCTTCCTGAGATACGCTTCGCCCGCGACGGCGAGCAGGGGGGCGGAGAGCGCCCGCGTCTCTTTGAGAGATTCGAAGAGGGCGACGCACTCTTCGACACGGTTCTGCGAGAGCAGGAGCCACGCGAGCCTGTGTGCGGCCTCGGCGTTCGCGGGTTCGAGGCGCAGCACCTCTCGGAGTTGAGCGGCGCTCTTCTCCGGCTCGCGCCTGAGCAGGTAGAGGTAGGCCAGGTTCATGCGCGCGCCCGCGAGTTTCTCATCGCCGCGGAGGGCGCGCAGGAAGAGGGACTCCGCCTCTTCGAGCCTTCCCTGTTTCGCGCGGAGCGCGCCCAAAAGGTTGAGCGCCGCGGGCTCCTGCGGGGCGACTTTCAGGATTTGATTTAACTGCTGCTCGGCCTCCGCCAGCCGGTTGCTGCCGACGAGCGACGCCGCGCGCTTCAACTGTTCGACGCGGTCGTTCGCCTGCGCCGTCGCGACTGCGGGCGAGAACAGAGCGCAACACAGCGCGAGGACGGTCGCGCGCGCGGCGAGTTTCGCTGGGGTAGTTTGCGCGTGCATGATCAGCGCTTGGCGGCGGCCTTGAACTCTTTCTGCGCGACGACGCCCTGCCCCTCTTTGATGACGACCAGGCTATTGACCTTCGCGTTCGTGACCTTATCCACCGTGCCGCTCGGCCAACGCACTTCCATCGAATCGATCTTCGTCCGCTCACCTAAGCCGAAGTGCAGCCGGTGGTCGCTCTGCGAGAGGTAGCTGTCGCCGCTGCGCACCTCGTCCTTCTGTGCGAGGTCGCCGGAGACGACTGACACGCGCGCCCCGACGCCGTCGCGGTTACTCTTCACGCCGACCGTCTTCACGAGCACGAAGTTCCCGGCGCCGTTGCCGCCGTCGTTGCGGAGCAGTTGCGCCGCGTCGCCGAGGTTGTTGATGACGATGTCGATGTCGCCGTCGTTGTCCAAATCACCGAAGGCGGCGCCGCGCCCGGCGTGCTTCTCGGCGAACGGCGCGCCCAGAGTTTCGGCGACCTCCGCGAACGTCCCGTCGCGGTTGTTGCGGAAGACGAAGTTGCGCTGCTTGAAGCTCTTGATCTGCGGGTAGACGTGCCCGTTGGCGACGAAGAGGTCAACCCAGCCGTCGTTGTCGTAGTCGAAAAATTTCGTCCCCCAGCCGACGTACGGGAGGCTCGGCGCGGCGAGCTTCGCGGCGTACGAGGCGTCGGTGAAGGAGTTGCGCCCGTCGTTGTGGTAGAGCGTGTTGTACTCGTCGTCGAAGTTGGTGACGAAGAGGTCGAGCCGCCCGTCGTGGTCGTAGTCGGCCACGGTCACGCCCATCGACCCCTGCGCGCCACCGCTCTCGCTCAAGGCCGTGCCCGAGAGGAAGCCGACCTCCTTGAAGGTGCCGTCGCCGTTGTTCTTGTAATGAAAGTTCGGAGTCGAATCGTTGGCGACGAAGATGTCCGTGAGGCCGTCCTCGTCGAAGTCGCTCGCGATGACGCCCATGCCGTAGTAGCCGTTCGGGTCGGCGACGCCCGCCTTCTTCGTCACGTCGGTGAACGTCCCGTCACCGTTGTTGCGGTAGAGCGAGTCGCCGTCGCCGGGCAAGCCCCTCGGGCCGCACTGCACGGCGATGCCTTTGAACTGGCAGGTCTTGTCCTTGCCGAACTCGGGCAGGTTGTTGAAGTCGAAGGCTACGTAGTTGGCGACGAAGAGGTCGAGCCAACCGTCGCGGTCGTAATCGACGAACGCGGCGCCTGCCGACCAGCGCGGGTCGCCGACGCCCGCCTTCGCCGTCACGTCCTTGAAGGTGCCGTCGCCGTTATTCTTTAACAAATGGTTCGGGCCGACGCAGGTGACGTAGATGTCTTCGAAGCCGTCGTTGTCGTAGTCGGCGACGACGGCGCCCATCCCCCAGCCCACGTCGCCCACGCCCGCCTTCTCCGTCACGTCCACGAACGTGCCGTCGCCGCGGTTGCGGTAGAGCGTGCTCTTCGTCTTCCCCTTCGACCTGACGAGATCGACCGTGAGCGAGTTGACGAAGTAGATGTCGAGGAACCCGTCGTTGTCGTAGTCGAGGAGGGCCACGCCGCCGCTCATCGACTCGACGATGTAGCGCTTCTCGGGCGTGGAGACATGTCTGAAGGAGATGCCCGCCTGCGCGGTCACGTCGGCGAAGCGGACGGCCGAAGCCTGCCGCGGGGCCGGCTGTGCCCGCAGCAAAGGCGGCCAGATGATGAGCGCCGCGAGCAGGAGCGTTATCTTCGAAGGCACTCTCGGCACCCCTCGCATCAAGTCTACGGAGTCGCCGTGCGCAGCGCCTTCTCTTTCAACTGCCGCGCGGTTTCGAGCTGGGCCTCGCCCTCGGCCTGGCGGCCGGCGGCGATGTAGGCGCGCCCGAGCTGGTAATGGACGCGCACCTCGCCGGGCGCGAGCTTCGCGGCCAGCTCAAGGCTCTCGACCGCGCCGCGCACGTCGCCCTGCTTCAGGAGGGCGTTGCCCAGTTCGAAGTATGCGTCGGCGAAATCGGGCCGGTCGCGGACGACCTCGCGCAGCAGTGCGACGCCCCGCGCGGTCTCCTGCCGCGCGAGCAGTGCGAAGCCGAGATGGTATTTCGCCTGCACGTCCGCCGGGTTCAGCTTCAGCTCGGCCTCGAACTCGCGCGCGGCCTCGTCGAGCTTGCCCGCCTTCAACTGAATCAGCCCCGTGTAGAAATGTGCGAGCCGCACCGAGGGGTCGAGCGCGAGCGCCGCGCCCAGCTCTTCGAGCGCCCTGGCGGTGTCGTTCTGCTCGTAGTGCGCGCGGCCGAGCAGGATGTGCAACTGCGGGCTGTTGCCGCCCACCGCCACCATCTGCCGGACGACGCGGTTCGACGCCTCCGTCTGCCCGGTCTTCGCGAGCGAGAGGGCGAGCGGGTAGTAGAGCGCCGCGTCGTCGGGTTTGGCCGCGACCACCTCCGTTAAGAGCGATGCGGCCTTCGCGTAGTCCTCCGTCATGAAGTAGCTGAGGCCGAGCAGTTGCTTAGCCTGAAGGTTCGACGGGCGTGCCTTCGTTTCGCGTTCGAGCGGGGCAATCGCGTCCTTGTACGACTCGGATTTGTAGTGCGCGAGCCCGAGGTTGTAATCCAAACCCTCGTGCAAAGGGTTCCACTGCGCGGCCGACGAGAACTCTTCGGCCGCCGCGCGGAAGTCGCCCCGCTCCGCTCGCAGCAGCCCCACGTTGTTGTGGGCCGCGGCAATCACCTTCTCGTAGAAGGCCGCCTCGCGCGTCAGCGCGTCCGTCGTCTTTGCATCCGCGTTCGGCGGGTTCGGCGCGTTGGTTCCCGCCGTTATGCCTTGCTGTTGTGAGACCAACTGGGGGAGCTTCGCTTGCTCGTCGGCCTTGGCGGCGTTGAGGTACGCGTCGAGCTTCTCCTCGTCGCGCTTGAACGCCTTCGACTTCAGCTCGGCCGCCCTTTGCAGCTCCTCCTCGCCCTCGGCGGCGCGGCCCGCCTTGATGAGCGACTGGCCGAGCCGGTAGTGCGCGTTCGTCACCTGATAGTCGTTGTGGTCGAGCCGCGGGTTGTGGGCGATGGACTTCCTGAGCGCCTCGATGGCCTGTTCGTACCTCCCGAGATTCTGGTAGCCCTGGCCGAGCAGGAAGTACGGGTCGGGGTTGTCGGGTTGAAGGCGGGCGGCCTTCTCAAGCGGGCCGACGGCCTCGCGCCAACGCCCCTCGCTGGCGTGAATCACGCCGAGGTAGTAGTTGGCGAGGAACTCTTCGGGGTGCGCGGCCAACTCCGCCTCAAGCTCCCGCGTCGCGTCGGCGAGCCGGGCCGCGCCCTCTTTGAGCAGGTAGGTCAGGCCGAGGTGGTAATGCACGCGCGGGAAGCGCGGGTCGAGCGCGGCGGCCTTCTTGAACTCCGCGACGGCCTCGTCGAAGAAACCCGTCTCGCGGTAGGCGCGCCCCGTGAGCACGCGCAGCTGCGGGCGCTCGCCGAGCGCGGCGGCCATACCTTCGTAAACCCGCCGTGCGTCGGCGACCCTTCGCTCTTTAAGATAGGCGAGGCCGAGCGTGTAGGCCGCGTCGTAATCCTCCGGCGCGAGCGCGCGCGCCTCTTCCAACGCGCGCACAGACTCCGCGAACTGGCCGAGCATGAAGCCGACCTTCCCGAGCATGTGGTATGCGGGGGCGCTCCGCGGGTTGCGCGCGATGACTCGCGTCAGCGGCTCGACGGCCTTCTGATATTGCCCCGTGTCGAAGTAGGCGATTGACAGCTCGACCAAAGCCTCTTCCGAGTCGGGCCGCCGCGCGGCGGCAGCTTCGAGCGCCGCGACCGCGCGCGCGTAGTTTCCTTGCGCGACGTAGATTTTGCCGAGCGCCGGGTATGCCTCGGCGAGGATGGCCACGTACTCCCTCTCGGCCGCCGCCGGGTCGCCCGCGCGCCGGTGCGCCTCCGCGGCCTCGTGGTGTCTGCGGAACGAATCGCCGGGTGTTTGGAAGGGGATGACGAGGAGCAGCAGCGGAAGAAGGGCCGAGGGGAAATGCATTATGACCTTGATCGGGCGCGGGCGGATTCGGCAGAAACTTGGACGGAGGGCTGAGAGATAAATCTCAACCCTCCGTCCCGTTTTCGGCCTGGCCGGACTATATCAGAAAGTCAACTTCATGCCGAACTGAATTTCGCGCGGCCCGCGCGTCGAGCCGGCCCGGCCGAAGCCCGCGTTAGCCAGGGTGTTGTCGATGCCGCCGCCCGCGACGCTCAGGTTGTGGCCGCGGAAGTTGACGAAGTTGAAGACGTTGAACATCTCGGCGCGGAACTGAAGGCCGTAGCGCTCGCGGATCTTCCAGTTCTTCGCCATCGAGAAGTCCACGTTCTTGATGCCGGGCGCGCGGACGAACCCGCGCGGGAGGTTGCCGAACGTGCCGGGCGCGGGCGTGGAGAACGCGGCCCGGTTGATAAGCAGCGAGCTGTCGGCGGGGTTGTCGATGTAGATGGGCACGCCCGCGACGAGGTTGGGGCGCTGCACCGTCGAGTTACCCAACCCGGCCGCGTCCGTGCCGAGGATGATGTTGAGCGGCGTGCCGCTGTAGAAGGAGGCGATGGTGTTGAGCTGCCAGTCGCCGAGGATCGCGCTCGCCACAGAGCCCCAACGCTTGTAGGACGGCAGCGCGTAGACCGCGTTGAAGACGAAGGCGTGGCGGCGGTCGAGGTCGGCGTCGCCGCGGTCCTGGTCGTAGTTGAAGACATCGGTCGTGGCGCTGATGAAGGACTGGGTCGGGACGTTGCTGATCGTGTGCGACCAGGTGTAGGCGCCCTGGAAAGCCAGCCGGTTGTTGAACCGGCGGTCAACCCAGACCTGTAGCGCGTGGTAGTTGGAGTCGCCTGTGGACTCGTCACGCGTGATGCCGTTGGCGAAGCCGAACCGGCGGAAGTTGTTGGCGTCCGCCCCGCTGGCGACCTGCGAGCGGAACTGCGGCAGCACCGCGTTGTAGCTGCCGTTGAGGAGTCGCCAGATGTGCAGGCCGTGGTTGCCGACGTAGGAGACTTCGGCCACGGTGTTCTTCATAACCTCGTGCGAGACGGTCAGGTTCCACTGCCAGCTCTCGGGCGGCTTGAAGTTGGGGTCTACGGAGTTGACCGCGCCGACGTTGGCCGCCGCCGCCCCGAGCACCGCGCGGTTGGCGTTGTCGAGCGTGCGGCAGGTCGGGCAGTCGGCCAGGGTTACGGCCGCCGCGTTCCAGCCCGTGTCCACCTGCGTCGTCCAGGGCGGGTCGAGGGCCATGCGGAGCAGCGAGGCGATGACGTTCGAGCGGCTGAGGTAGCGCCCGAAGCCCAACCGCAGCGCCGTCTTGCCGTCGCCCTTCACGTCCCAGGCGAGGCCGACCCGCGGCTGGATGCCCATCTTGTACGGGTTCACAAGGGAGCGCGGCAGCCCGGCCGCATCGGCCTGGTCGGCGCGGACGTAGCCGCTGTTGAGGTTGCGCCCGTCGTAACGCTCGGGAATCCAGTTGGTGATGCGGTCGTCTTCGGCGAAGGCCGCCGGTAAGTACGAGTAGCGCATGCCCAGCGTCAACGTCAGGTTCGGGCGCACCTTCCAAGTGTCGTTGCCGTAGAACTCGAAGTCGCGCCAGCGGCCGAGGGTCGTGTCCTGCCGCTGTAGCTCGGTGTACTGAAGGATCGGCAGGTCGCGGAGCAGCAGATCCGTGATGAGGCTGCCCGTGCGGCTGCCGTCAGTCTGGATGGTGTAGATGCCGCTGCCGCCGCTCGGCTGCTCGTCCTTCCGGTTGCGGCTGTAGAGGATGCCGAACTTGGTGGAGTGAGAGCCGAGCACCAGCGAGAGGTCGTCCTTCCAGATATTCAGGTCTTGATGGTTCTCCCACGGCGCCTGGTGCCAGAGGTTGCCGTAGCCGCCCGCCCCCCAGCCGACGGTCGGGAACCCCGTACCCTCGACGCGCGGGAAGACGGTCGGGAAGGCAGACGCGACCTGCTCCTGGAGCGCCGCGGCCGCCGGGCTCGTCGAGACGAAGATGTCGTTGCCGGAGCGGGAGAACTGGAACTCGTTAACGGTCGTCGGGGTGATCGTGTTCGCCAGCTTGACGGCGAAGCTGCGGCTCGGCTGCTCCCAGTCGGAGGCGAGCGTCGGGAAGGGCGTGTCGCCCCAGAAGTTTCCGGCCGCCTCGCCGTGCACCCAGGTCTCGTTGATGTAGCGCACCATCAAGTTCATCCGGTCGGTGATGTTGATGTCGCCGCGGATGAGGTCTTGCCGGGTGTCTACGGGCTCAAGGGGCGTCGAAATCCAGTTGGCCCCCGTGCGCCGGCCGGTCGGGTCGTCCGCGACGTTGGGGAGCGGGAAGATGTTCATCAGCGCGAGGCCGGTCGGGCTTAACCGCGCCTGCGGGATGATGTTGCCGGGGAACGGGCTGCACGTGGCCGCGCCGAAGAGACGGTTGCCCGCCGAGTCGCGCGTGCAGGTGGCCGGGTCATACGGCAGGCCGCCCGTGAGCCCGCCGCTGAAGTTGCCCGCGCGCTCCTGTGCGGTCGGGACTAAGGCGCGCAGCGGCCCCGTCCCGCGCCGCTCCTTCCGCCACTCCTCCGACCAGAAGAAGAAGACGCGGTCTTTGACGATGGGGCCGTTGAAGTTGCCGCCGAAGTTGTTGTAGCGCAGCGGCGCGCGCTTGATGCCGGCGTTGTTGGAGAACCAGTCGTTGGCGTTCAGCTTGTCGTTGCGGAAGAACTCGAAGAGCGAGCCGTGGAAGTCGTTCGAGCCGCCCTTGGTGACGAGGTTGATGACCGCGCCCTGCGCCTGCCCGTACTCGGCCGAGAAGCTGTTGCGCTCGACGCGGAACTCGGCGATGGAGTCGATGGAGGGGAAGACCAGCAGCGTCGCGTTCGAGCCCACATCCATGTTGTTGACGCCGTCCACCGTCCACATGTTGGCGTTCGACTGGTTGCCGTTGACCGACACGTCCACGTGCGAGTCGAGCCCCGTCCCGCGCGTGCCGAAGGCGCCGCCCTCGTTCGGGGCCGAGAGGCCGGGGACGAGCGTGACGAGCGCGGCGTAGTTGCGCCCGTTCAAGGGAAGCTCGGTCACCTGCTTCTCCGAGACGAGACTGCTCACCCTGCCGCTCTCCGTCTCAACGAGTTGCGCCGCGCCCGTCACCGTCACGGTCTCGGTGACCGCACCGACTTCGAGCTTGATGTCGGCGACCACCCTCTCGGCGACGTGCACCTCGATCCCCGTCGCGACCGTCCGCTTGAATCCCTGCGGGGCCGCGCTCACGCTGTAGCGGCCGACTGGCACGCTCTCGGCCGCGTAGGTGCCGTCGTCGCCCGTCCTGACGGTGCGCTTCTGCCGCGTCGTCTCCTCCTCGATGACGACCTCGGCGTTGGGGACGGCCGCCCCCTGCTGGTCGCGCACGGTGCCGCTGATGCTGCCGACGGTGCTCGTCTGGGCGCGCGCGCCCGAGAGCAGACCGGCTCCGAGCAGTACGAGGAGGGCGTAAAGGGCGAATCTCTTTCTCATGGTTCGGGTCTCCTGACGCATGACGGCGGCCGGGCGTTCGCACGGGGTTGCGACGCCCGACCCCGCCGTTGACAGAACGGGTGTCTGAAACAGGGCTCGGGAAAGCCTTGAAGACTTTCGCGCGCTCCACAAATGGGAGTCAATGATCGCCGACGAAATAATAATAATGTTGACTGGACAGGTATGGCCCGACCGTCTTAGTCCCGGAATCGACGGCCACCGACCAGACGGCCGCCACGTATACTAAGACTTGGATACACTCTATACCCGCCGTGCGCCATCCTGAAAGTTACTGTCAGTAAGACACGGTGGCGAGATGGTTCGGGCCGCATATCGGCTGAGAAAACGGCGCGTTACACAGCGGATGTAACCTCGTTACACGACGGCCGAATATATTTCGCCGATTAGTTTGTTGAAAAGCCGCAAGCGGGCTTATAATTCGGGCCGCCGTCACCTGGAAATTCTCCAGCCTTTGTTAGGTTACACAACAATCATTGTCAACGCGAACGCGCTTTGAGACGGCTTCGTCCGGATGCCCGACCCACTCTTTAAAGGGCCGTGGCCGTGATTCATGGAACTAGGCAGGGAACAGAAGCTCTCGCAGCTCGAAAAGGTTCTCCAGAGTCGCACGCTCCAAAACTCTGAGAGCCTCAAGGCCTTCCTCCGCTTCGTCGTCGAGAAGTCGGTTGACGACGAGGCCGTGCTGCTCAAGGAATACACCATCGCCACCGAGGTCTTCGGGCGGAACAGCGACTACGATCCGCGCATCGACTCGGTGGTGCGTGTCCAGGCCGGCAGGCTGCGCACCAAGCTCCAGGAGTACTACACCACCGAGGGGAAGGGCGACCCCCTCATCATCGACCTCCCCAAGGGCCACTATCACCCGGTCTTCGTCCGCGCACAGGCCGTGGGCGAGGTCGTGCCCATCCCCGACGCCGCCCGAGCGCCCGACGTGGTCGCCGCGAACGGGCACGCCGCCGCGAGCGCACACGCGGACGCCACGCCGCAATCCGAGGGCCGTCCCGCGGCGTGGCGCGGAAGGGCGTTGACGTACCTGCTCGGCGGACTCGTCTGCTTGTTCGCCGCCGCCGTGGTCGCGCTCTACTCGTCGAACCGCGAGTTGCACCAGCGGCTGGCGGCCAACATCGCCGCCGCGCCCCCCGGCGCCGACCCCGCGTCCAGTTCCGAAGAGTTCAAGGCCGTCTGGAGCCCGTTCGTTGACGACCCGCAGCCGGCCCTCCTCGTCCTGAGCAACCCGACCCTCCTCCGCTTCGTGAACGGGGCCGACCCGCAGTCGCTGGCGCAGCGCTCCATCCAGTTGAGTCCGGCGCAGGCGCGCGCTCTGGTCGAATCGCCGGAGTTTAAAGGTCAATGGTCGGGTGGAGAAGCGCCCCGGCTCATCCCCTCGCTCGGCATGTACACGGGGATGGGCGAGGCCATCGGACTCCACCGCCTGACCGACCTCTTCCGCACCGCGAACAAAACCATCCAGCTCAAGCAGAGCCGGCAGGTGAGCGCCGCCGACCTCAAGTACCGCAACGTGGTCCTGCTCGGCAGCATCTACGTCAACGAGTGGACGCGGCGGCTCCCGTCGGTCGAGAAGTTCGCTTATACCTTCAACGCGACCATTGAGAACCGCGACCCGCAGACGGGCGAGGAGCGCGAGTATAAGCCGCAGTTCGATCCGCAGACGGGCAATCTCTCAATCGACTACGCGCTCGTCACCGTCAAGCCGAACGTCTCGGGCGAGAACTCGGTGATGACGCTGGCCGGCATTTTCAGCGAGGGGACGGAGGCGGCGGCCGAGTTCGTCACGACGCGCAACCACCTCGCCACGCTCGGCCAACGCCTGCGCCAACTTGGCGGCCCCACCGGGCCGCCGAAGTACTACCAGGCGCTCCTCAAGGTCGGCGTCGAGAACGGCACGCCGACCACCATCGAACTCCTCTCGCTGCACGCGCTGCCCGAGCCGGGCCAGTAAGAGCCGTAAATCGTAAAAGGCCGTGAACCGTAAATCGTAAACCGTGACAAGAAGGACTTGATTCCTCTTGTCACGGTTTACGATTTACGGTTCACGGCCTTATGTCTTAGTGGCTCGTCTTCTTGAGCCTCTCCGCCGCCTTGCCGATGTCTTCGCTCAGTTGCAGGATGTCGCGCAGGTCGCGCCCGGCCTTCGTCGCGTCCTTCACGTCTACGACCTCCGGGATTTTGAAGAGCGGGTTTTCCGTGAAGCTGTCGATGCGGTGGCACATCCTGACGAGCGCCTCCGTCAGCCGCTCGCCTTCGAGGTCGGGCCGCTGCTCCGGCTCCTTCTTTTCGCCCTCGGGGACTTCGCGGACGAGGTGCGTCTTCAGACGGCCGGCGCGCTTGTTGATCTCATCGGTCTCGCGGGCGATGAACTTGTAGTCGAGCGGCTGGCCCGACTGTAGGTGTCGCACCATGCTGTTGCGTAGAAGTTGGATGCGCCGGAAGTCGTCCCTCATCTGCCCGACGGCGGCCTCGACGCTCCGGCGGTCGGTCAGCTTCGACTCACCCACCCACTCGGCGCTACGCAGTTGCGCCTCGCGCTGCTGCCGTTCACGAATCTCCGCGAACGGGTCGCGGTCGCCCGGCGGGGGCGGGCCGGGCGCCCCGGACTGCTGCGCCAGGGCCGCGCCCGCCGAGAGCGCGAAGAAGCAAACGAGTCCCACAAATCCGGCGACGACTGTCGCGCCATGCGCCCGACGTTTTCTCATGACCGATGCCGCTCCTCTCTACAAGATGGCCGAGTATAATCCCGCGCGGCCGCTCTAGACCAGACGAACGCCGCCGAGAGTTGGAAAGAGGTTAGCCGGTGCCCTTTGAGAGTTGCTGTCTGAAATGCTCGCGCCAACTTTCCGGCAGGGCTTCGACCGCGATGGCGCGCCGCAACGTCTCGGCGTCATCCCTGTCACGCGCGTACAGCCGTGTGATGTCGGCGACCGTGACGTTATTCTCGTCACGCGCGAGCAACTCGATCTCATCCCCTGCCCCGACTTCGCCTTCGCGCTCGACCGAGAAATAGAAGCCCGTCCGCCCGCTCGCAAGGAACCGCTTGAGGATGTCCGTGCGCCCGAACTTGATGCCGAGTTTATAACAGGGCATCCGCGGCTGGGTGACGGTCACCTCCGCCGAGCCGATGCGGAAGCGGTCGCCGACGTTGACCGTCGCTTCGTCGAGCCCTTCGGTGGTGAAGTTCTCGCCGAACATGCTCCACGGGAGTTCCATGCCGGGCAGTTCTTCCCGCCAAAAGGCGTAGTGTTCCGAGGGGTAGGCGTAGCCGCCTTGTAAGGGCCGCCGTGGACGGTCAGGTCGGCCTGCCGGTCGCCGTCGAGGTTGAGCGTGCGCAGCATGACTCGGCCCTCGACGGGCGTCTTGTAGATGCCGGTCGAGACCGGCTGCCCGTTCCACACGACGAGGCGCGGCCGGCCGACGTTGAGAGAGATGACTTTCATGGCGTTCTCAGTGTCGAGGAAGTTGCCAGCCCATCCTATATCAGCTTTCGTCGTTAGCGTAGGGTTTATATCCGTAGCGGCAAGCGAGACGGCCGCCGCGCCCGTGCATTGCTACAGTTGAAAGAAAAACGCTTACCCTGAGATACCGAAATACCTTGGCGGACGCGGTTTCTTGGGATACACTGCCGCGCCATCGCAGCCGTTTGCGTCGTTCCCGCCGTCAACCCCCGGACTCGAAGGAGATAAAATGAGAGTGAAAACCGTTTACCGCCTCCTCGCCCTACTTCTATTCTTCGCCTGCGTGCTGGCCGCGCCGCGTTACGCGACGGCCCAGATCGGCGGCAGCGGCTCCATCAACGGGACGGTCTTCGACCCGACGGGGGCGGTTGTCCCCAACGCGACGGTCGTGGCCCGCAACGTCGCCACCGGGGTCGAGACGACGAGGCAGACGACGGACGCCGGCCTCTACGTCATCTCGCCGCTGCCCCCCGGCGAGTACACGCTGACGGTCAAGGTCGCGGGCTTCCAGACCCTCATCCAGGAGAAGGTCATCGTGGACGCCCTGAGCAACGTGGGGCTGAACCTGACGCTCAAGCTCGGCGACGTGGACGAGACGGTCACGGTCACGGAGGCGCCCGCGCAGCTCAACACGACCGACGCGCGACTGGGCACGACCATCCGCAACGAGCTGTACACGGCGCTGCCGCTCGCGATGGGCACGGCCGTCGCGGGCTCCGGCATCGGGCAGGGGCCGCGCAACCCCGGCGCCTTCGTCTTCCTCCTGCCCGGCGTCACCGAGGGCAACCGCTGGGGCCAGGTCAACGGCGCGCAAGGCTTCTCGAAGGACGTGTTCGTCGAGGGCGTCCCCATCACCGACCCGATTCAGCAGGGCGAGGGTCGCACGATCAGCCTCGGCGTCTCGGTCGAGGCCGTCGAGCAGTTTCAGGTCGAGACGAGCGGCACCGGCGTCGAGTTCAACGGGCAGGGCGCGGAGAACTACACGATCAAGTCGGGCAAGAACGAGTTCCACGGCTCGGGCTTCGAGTACCTGCGCAACACCTCGCTCGACGCGCGCGGCTTCTTCCCCTCGGTGCGGCCCGTCGAGCACCAGAACGAGTTCGGCTTCACCATCGGCGGCCCCATCGTGAAGAAGAAGGCTTTCTTCTTCTTCTCCTACGACGGCTGGCGCTACCGCGTGACGAGCCCCACGCAGCTCGTCTCCGTCCCGACCTTGAAGATGCGGCAGGGCGACTTCAGCGAGTTGCCCGTCGCCATCTACGACCCGGCCTCGACGGCGGCGCTCCCCGGCGGCGGGTTCACGCGCACACAGTTCAGCGACCCTTCGCGCGGCACCGCGAGCAACCCGCTCGGTCTGAACATCATTCCGCTCAACCGCATCTCGAACATCTCGAAGGTCTATCAATCGCTCCTGCCCGCGCCGACCAGCTCCGGCATTCAGAACAACTTCCTCGGGCAGGTGCCCGTCGCCTACAACAACGACAGCTTCAACCTGAAGATCGACTACACGCTGACCGAGAGCCAGCGCATCTCGGGCATCTACACGCACGGCAAGCGGAGCCAGCCCGGCGCGTACCGCGAGGTCAGCACCACGATCCCGCAGTCGGCTTTGCCGCTTCCCTACACGGACACACGGCTGGTGACGGAGATTCCCACCGTCGTTCAACTGAAGCACAACTGGAGCGTCACGCCTGCGCTGCTCAATCAGTTGAGCTTCGGCTTCAACCACTTCTTCGTCCCCATCACGAACGCCACCTCGGCCGAAAAGTGGGCGAGCAAGTCCGGCCTCAAAGGCTTGCCCGAGGGCGACGCCAGCGACGCGTTTTTAGAAGCGACCTTCGCCGGGCCGAACGCGCCCGCGGGCTGGCGCGGCACGAACTCAAGAGACTTCGAGGACAACAACTACAACTACACTTTGCAAGACAGCGTGCTCTGGGTGAAGAACAAGCACTCGTTCAAGTTCGGCTTCCAGTACCAGAGAGTGTTTGACAAGACGAAGACCAACGACACGGGGAGCCTCTTCATCTCGGGCTTCAGCAACGTACAGACGGCGGGCTTCAACGCCGCGGGCGTGTTGCAGACCGGGACGGGTAACGCTTACGCCAGCTTCCTTCTGGGCGCGCTCAACTCGGCAACCGTCAACCAGGACTCGGTCGTCTCGACGGTCGCGCAGTTCAGCAGCTACTCCTACTGGCTGGCCGACGACTTCAAGGTCACGCCGCGGCTCACCTTGAACCTCGGCCTGCGCCACGACATCTGGCTCCCTTACACGGAGGCCGACGACCACTTCACCTTCCTCGATCCGAACGCGCCGAACCCCGCGGCCGGCGGGCTGCCCGGGGCTTTGCGCTTCGGCGGCAGCGTCGCGCCCGACGCCATCAGTTGCCATTGCAGCCAGATCATCAACACGTACTACAAGGCACTCGGCCCGCGCCTCGGCTTCGCCTACAGCCTCAACGACGAGACCGTGGTGCGCGGCGGCTACGGCATCATGTACGCGCGGCGCGGCGCGGTCGGCGGGCGCGAGAACGCGCGCACGGGCACGGGCTTTACAGGCATCAACGCCAACGCGCCCATCGCCAGCCCGAACGGCTCGTTCATCCCGGCCTTCTTCTGGGAGAACGGCATCCCGGCCTTCGCGACCGGCCCCATCTACGACGAGACTTACCAGAGCGGCTTCGCGACGGGCCGCGGGACGGGCGGCACCGTGACCTACGGCAACCCGGACAGCCAGCCGCCGCGCTACCAGAACTGGAACCTCTCGATTCAGCGCTCGCTCACGCACTCGCTGGTCTTGACGGCGGCCTACGTCGGCAGCACCGGCAAACAGTTGGCCGGGGCCGCGCCGGGCAAGTGGACGAATCAGATAGACCCGAGGTATCTCGTCCTCGGCAACCTGCTCACGCAGAACGCGACGCCCGCCAACATCGCGCTCGCGCAGGCCATCATCCCGAGCGTAAGGCTTCCGTTCCCGACCTTCTCGGGGACGATTGCACAGATGCTCAAACCCTTCCCGCAGTACAACAGCGTCTCGGCGCCCTACAACAACGACGGCCAGTCGAACTACCACGCCGGGCAGTTCTCCTTCCAGCAGCGCCTTTCGCGCGGGCTGACCTACAACTTGAACTACACCTTCAGCAAAGCGGTCGGCACCATCAACGGCTTCCGCAGCGCTTACATCGGCGAGAAGAGTCTGTCCGCGACAGACATGCCGCACGTCCTGAACGCCTTCTATGCCTACGACCTGCCGTTCGGGCGCGGGCGCACGTTCGACACCAAGAATGGTGTCGTCCGCGCGCTGGTCAGCGGGTGGCAAATCTCCGGCATCACGCGGTTCGCCTCGGGCACGCCGCTCGGGCCTTTCACGGCGAACTGCAACGTGCCGCAGGCGGGTACGTGTTGGGCGAGCTATAACCCGAACTTCACGGGCTCGGTGCGAATCAACGGCGGCTGGGGCGACGGCAACGTGCTCGGGCCGGTGGCGGGCGTGACGCCCCACATCGACGTGAACGCGTTCGTCTCGCCGGCCGCGTTCACCTACGGCAACACGCCTGCGACGGGCGCCTACGGCCTGCGCAACCCGCACTTCTTCAACCAGGACTTGAGCCTCTCGCGCACCATCCGCATCCACGAGAGTTGGCGCGTGGGGCTCGGGGCCGACACTTTCAACCTCTTCAACAACGTCCGCTTCGGCGGCATCAACACGAACATCACGAGCGCGAGTTTCGGCAAGCCGACGGCGCAAATCAACCTGCCGCGCGTCGTCCAGTTGAAGTTAAGGCTCGACTTCTAAAGCGACTTTCACTTGAGCGAAGACGCGGATGGATTTCACCACAGAGACACGCCTGAGAATTTCAAATTTCAAATTGCTCCGGCTGTGTCTCTGTGGTGAATAGCTCTCGGTCACATTCGACTGTAGCAGAACCATGAAAACCAGAACCCTGTGCCTCGCGCTCATCCTGTGCGCGCAAACCGTCTTCGCGCAGCAGCCGGAGCCGCCGCGCGAGTGGATCGACAAGGACACCGGCCACCGCGTCGTCCGCCTCTCACGCGAGCCCGGCAGCGAGAGCCTCTACTTCCACCAGAACGCCTACACGACCGAGGGCGACAAGCTCATCATCACGACGCCCACCGGCGTCTCGACCATCAACCTCAAGACGCGCGAGATCGAGAAGGTCGTGGACGGCCGCGTCAACGTCATCGTCGTCGGGAGGAAGAGCCGGCAGGTCTACTACACGAAGGACGGCACGCTCTACGCGACCCACCTCGACACGCGCGCGACCCGCGAGATCGTCAAGCTGCCCTTCCGCGGCGGGCTCTCGTCCTTGAACGCCGACGAGACGCTGCTGCTCGGCGCGCGCACAGAGGTCGAGGGGAGCGGGCCGTACGGCGGGCAGCGGCAGCGGCAGTCCGGCACCAACCCCTCGCTGCCTGAGCAGATGGGGCCGGACGGTAAGCCTCTGACTTACGCCGAGCGCAAAGAGGTGATGATGAACAACCGCCTCGAACAACGTCTGCCGATGGCGATGTACACCGTCAGCACGAAGACCGGCGAGGTGAAGACCATCCTGCGCACGACCGACTGGCTCGGCCACCTACAGTTCTCGCCCACCGACCCGAACCTCATCATGTTCTGCCACGAAGGCCCCTGGCACAAGGTGGATCGCATCTGGACGATGCACGCCGACGGCAGCGGCTTGACGAAGATTCACACGCGCACGATGAACATGGAGATCGCCGGGCACGAGTTCTTCAGCAACGACGGGAAGACCATCTGGTACGACTTGCAGACGCCGCGCGGCGAAGACTTCTGGGTCGCCAGCTACGAGATCGCGACGGGCAAGAGGGCTTGGTATCACCTGCAACGTAACGAGTGGTCGGTGCATTTCAACGTCTCGCGCGACGGGACGCTGTTTGCGGGCGACGGCGGGGACAGCGAGATGGTCGCGCACGCGCCGGACGGCAAGTGGATTTATCTGTTCCGCCCGGCGACCGTCCCCGACGTGGCGGGCATCAGGAACCCGCACTCGGACGACCTCATCAAGTCGGGCTTCTTCAAGGCGGAACGGCTGGTCAACATGTCGAAGCATCAATACGAGCTTGAGCCGAACGTCTCGTTCACGCCCGACGGGAAGTGGCTCGTCTTCCGCTCGAACATGTTTGGCCCCACGCACGTCTTCGCCGTCGAGGTCGAGAAGGCCGCGGCCAAATCCGATTAGACTTTCAGACCTTGGTGACGTTTCTCAAACGCCGGGCCTAATCTCACGAACGGGCTCTTTGGGAGTCAGCACCCTGTTCGCTTTACCCGCCGTCGTCTCGCTCTTCACTTCGAAAGTTCCCGTCTGCCTGATGTCAACGGAGGACGCGCCGACCTTCAACGTGTAGGTTCCCGCATCAACTATCCATGACGAGCGCGCGGGGTCGAAGGAGGCCAGGTCTGCGGCGCCGAGGTCGAAGGAGAGCGCCTGCGACTGGCCCGGGCGCAGCAGGCCGGTCTTGGCGAATCCCTTCAGCTCGGCCGCGGGCTTCGCGAGCTTCCGCGACGGCGCGCTGAGGTAGAGCTGCACGACCTCCCTGCCCGCGACCTTCCCCGCGTTGATGACGTTGACGGTTGCCGTGAGCTTCCCGCCAAACTGCTTCGAGCTTAACTTCAGTCCGCCGTACGTGAAGCTCGTGTAGGAGAGCCCGTGCCCGAACGGGTAGGCCGGTTTCACATTGAACGTGTCGTAGTAACGATAGCCGACGAAGATGCCTTCATCGTAGACGGCTTCAGAGGGCTTGCCCGCGAAGGGGATTTTTGTGAGCCGAGTCTGGTCGGGCAGCTCCTTACCGGGGAACGTCTTCGCAGAGGGCACGTCCTCATACCTGACGGGAAAGGTCGTCGCGAGCTTGCCCGAAGGGTTGACCCTGCCGCCCAGCACGTCGGCGATGGCGTGGCCGCCCTCCTGCCCGGGTTGCCACGCGAGAAGTATCGCGTCCACTCTGTCACGCCAGCTCGCCACCTCGACGGGGCCGCCGACGTTCAAGACCACGACCACCTTCTTCCCCTGCTTGTAGAAGGCGTCCGAGACCGTCTTGACGAGCGCGCGCTCAAACTCCGAGAGCGTGAAGTCGCCTTCGACCTTACGGTCGCCGCCCTCGCCCGCGTTCCTCCCGACGGTGACGAGCGCCACATCCGCCTCGGCGGCGCTGCGTTCGACGGCCGCCGCTTCGACCGTCAGCTCCGGGATGGGCGGCGGGAGAAAGAAAGACATCTTCGGCCGCGGGTGCTTCGCGTTGTAGTCGGCGAGGTAGCGGCCGTACGCGTCCTTCGTTGACGCTTCGACGGAGAAGCCCGCGTCCGCCAATCCCTGTTCGAGTGAGACCGTGTACGCCTCGTTCACGTCGCCGCTCCCCGACCCGCCCGCGACCAGCTCGTACGAGGTGTTGCCGTAGAGCGCGACCTTCCGCGGGGCGGCGAGCGGCAGTGCGTTCCCTTCGTTCCTGAGCAGCACCATCCCCTCGGCGGCGGCCTCGCGCGCGACGGCCGCGGGCGGCGTGAGGTCGGGGCGGTCGGAGGTCTTGTAACCTTTGCAGGCAGGCGAGAGGAGGACGCGGGTGAGGAAGCGGTCGACGGTGG
>CAXTSK010000026.1:0-20042 GCA_964246655.1 uncultured Pyrinomonadaceae bacterium | reverse complement strand
CCTCGCTTCGCTCAGTGTTTTCGTCTGCCTCTGCCTTTTTCAGGGACGACTATCTATCCGAATCAAGTGGCTACGGCTGCGTCGGCTGTCTGGGTCTGTCCATCGTCATCTGCCTGATCTATGGCGCAGTCAGCCTCTACCAGTTCGTGCAAAAGCGTGCCGCCGACAACAGGATCGAAGCTCAGCGCGTTGTGCTCTCTGCCAGCACGCTAGATGGATATGCTGGCGAGTATGACTACGGGCGCTACAGAATCCGGATCGAGCATCGCGCCGACCGCTTATTCAATAAATCTTCCGAAGAGTTTTGCGAACTGGTTCCAATATCCACCGACACGTTTATATATGCGCGATGCGTAAATAACTTCCAAGGGCGAGCGCGATTTGAAATGGATAGACATGGGAAGATGGTTTTGATTGTCATTCATCAAGACGGGCGCACAGAACGGTCACCGAAGGTCAACTAAGGTGGCGAATCGCAAAGGCTATTCTTAAAGTGAGTGTGGTGATACAGGCGCACACTAATACCGTGCTGCCGCGAAATGCTAACGGCAGCCCTTCGTACTTCGAGCTACGCCCCGGTTAGACCAGCAACAGCAGGGTTTGTAGCAAGGTCAGCGTGACTCCCATTGCCGCAGATATACCATTGCCCATGTCGCCTTCTGTGGTTGGCTCTATAGTAGTTTGTGTAGTGCTCGATGACGATTGAAGTGGCTGTGGCGCAGCCAAACCATTGCCCATATCGCCCGCGTAAGCGGATACGGACAGCGCCAGCACGAGCATCGAAGCTCTAATAGATTTACGCATTGTTCTTTTCCTCTCCGAGGTTTATGAGATTGACCGAAGTTGCCGCCGTAGCCTCTCACAAGGCTACGGCGGCATCAGTGTTTTTGCACAGAATATGCATCCGATGAGAAGAGGTTTCCTCACATGGACTTAGCATCTGACAAACTCAGGCAGCTAGATAATCCCACATTAACACCCGACCAGCGTGCGTTAATTCGCTGTCAGGCTGCCGCCGACTTCATCCATGCGGGGCAGTACGAATCGGCGCGCGATGTTCTAGGGGACATGTGGCAGGGCGTAGGGCAACGCCCTTTCATAGATGGGTCGAAAAAAGCTACTGCAGCCGAAGCGCTACTCCAATGCGGTGTCTTGTCCGGCTGGCTCGGTAGCGCTCGAAACATGAGCGGTTCGCAGGAGGCGGCTAAAGACCTCGTTAGCGAGGCGTTGCGGCTGTTCGAATCACTTAAACAGCCGGTGAAGGTAGCAGAGGCGCAGTACGAGTTAGGCATCTGCTACTGGCGCATTGGCGCATTCGATAATGCGCGTATCGTGCTGGCTGAGGCTCTCAGAGGGGTTGGCGATAAAGCTGCCGACTTGAAGGCGAAACTGCTGATCCGCCGGTCTCTGGTTGAGACTTGGGCATGCCGATATCACGACGCATGGGATGTCTTAAGAGAAGCGGAATCCTTTTTTAAGAACCTGAATGATGCATTTAAGGGTAGATGGCATGGTCAGCTGGGGCTGGTACTCCGTCGACTCGGTATGGCAGAAGGGCGCAGCGATTATCTCGACCGCGCTATTGTGGAACATACCGCCGCCATTTACCACTACGAACAGGCGGGGCATGAGCGTTACTGTGCCGTTAACCTTAACAATCTCGCCATGTTGCTATATCGCTTGGGGCGCTATCCGGAGGCACACGACCATCTGGATCGGGCGGTCGCCATTTTCACAAGGCTCAAGGATCCGGGCAATCTGGCGCAGGTCAATGAAACCCGTGCGCGCGTCCTGCTCGCCGAGCGAAGGTACGCTGAGGCGGGACAGATCATCGAGTCTGCGATAGATGCGTTCGAGCGCGGCGGCGAGCAGTCATGTCTGGCGGATGCCCTTACGATACAGGCGACCGTACTGGCGCGGCTAGGGCAGCACGCCCGCTCACTGGCTATATTCCGGTGCGCCATCGACACGGCGGCAGAGGGCGGCTCGCAAGAAAAAGCCGGACAAGCATCGCTATCAATAATTGAGGAACACGGTAGTACACGGCTCACCGAAATTGAGGTTTACGATGCGTATCGCCGCGCAGATACGTTCCTTCAGGACACTCAAGATTCAGAAGACATCAAGCGGCTTCGCGCCTGTGCTCTTATTATGGGGCGTCGGCTTTTGGGGATGCGGGTTAGCGATCCTAACTTCAACCTCACAATAGCACTACACCAGTACGAGGCGCGGTTCATTGAGGAGGCACTGGAGCGCGCACAAGGTAGTGTGACGCGTGCCGCGCAGTTACTAGGATTCCGGCATCATGGCTCCTTGGCGGGGCTGATTGAAAGACGTCATCCTGAATTATTGAACAAACGCTCGCCTATCGTCCGGCGACAACGCAGTCTCATCGCTCGCAAAGAGGTTCGAAATAAAAATAAGACCCGCCCCGTCACGATTCTACACGTCGAAGATCACCAAGTAGTGGCAGCGGCAGTAAAAGACACATTGGAGATGGAAGGATGGCGCGTCGTGACGTGCTCGGACGGGGCGAGGGCTGTCAGGAGGATAGCGAGCCAAGCTCGCTACAGCCTGATAATCGTCGACAATCATCTGCCTAACGTCAATGGGCTGGAGTTGGTGCGCTATGCCCGGCAACTACAACACCGGCGGCCGACGTCAATCATTATGCTCTCAGCGAGTGACGTTGAACCAGATGCATGGCGAGCAGGTGTGGATGCGTTCCTGCGCAAACCCGATGATATTGGCGAATTGGTAAATACCATCAAGCGGCTGCTCAAGGCATAGATACGGGATGACTGCAGCATCCCGTGGCACGGCACGCTACAGGGCGGGAGCGTGACCATGCCAAAGCCGCCGCAACTGGGGGAAGTTGCGGCGGTCTAGATGCGAAAGCCCCGCGCTGGGTTAAAACCAGCGCGGGGCTTTCGCATCTACCGCGCAAGAATCAACTCCGCTACGCGCAAGATTCAATTCCGCCATAGGACAGCTTAGCGCCAATCCGTGACAGGTTATGCCCCACCGCACAAGCCGTCGCTAGTGAACAGCGGCATGAAGACCCAGCCCCGCTCTTACCGTAGTGATAACCCTGCTGCCTTTTTCAAGGCATCATGGAATTCTTTTCAAGGTATGCTGTGCAATTTTCAACTTATGATAGAGCTATCACATGCCGACTGCCATCTGTCTACCGCCTACTAATCCTCGTCGTGCTCTTCGCCGTTGTAGTGGAGGCGGGCGGGCTCGTCGTCGATGACGGTCTCCAAATGGACGGGGCGGCCCCAGAGGGTGTGGACGTGTTCGAGGACGCGGCGGGCGTAGTTGGTGTCGAGTTCCGCCCCTTCGTACTGGTGCTTGAGGTACAGCTCGCGGTTGTTGTTGTAGTCGCCGTCGGCGACGACAATGTAGGGGAAGCCGAAGTTGGTCATGTTCGAGACGAGTTGGTCGCGCACGCGCTCCCAGCGCTTCTCTGTCACCGTCCACTCCTCGTCGTCCACCAGCTCGTAGACGAACAGGTCAAGCTCCTCGCACAGCTCCTCGGTCAGATAGTTGCGCAGGAACGACACGTCGTTCTCTAACTCCCTCACCTCGAAAATTTTGGCGCGCCCGCCGCCGGGCTCGCGCCCTAACTTCTCGCGCTCCTCCGCCGTCGGGTTGTCCCAGCGCCGCTCGATGTCCTCGAAGATTTTGTAGCCGAGGTAGTAGGGGTTCAACTGACCCTTGTGCGGCGAGACCACGCCCGCGTGCAACTCCGCGAACTCCAACAGTTCGTCGTCGGGGAGGTCGAGCTCGCGCATGATGCGCGCGTGCCAGTAGCTCGCGAAACCTTCGTTCATGGTCTTCGTCTGCATCTGGGGGACGAAGTATTCCATCTCCTCGTGC
The DNA here is from genome assembly GCA_964246655.1 of uncultured Pyrinomonadaceae bacterium. Classification (GTDB taxonomy): domain Bacteria; phylum Acidobacteriota; class Blastocatellia; order Pyrinomonadales; family Pyrinomonadaceae; genus QHXN01. The sequence continues at coordinate 16,160 of CAXTSK010000026.1, read as the reverse complement.
ATCATGGCGATGACATCGCGCTGCCAGTCCTTGAGGGAGGGTGAGTTGCGCATGACGTAGTAGAGGAGGTCTTTCTCGGGGAGGCGGTCGCCGCGCGGGCGGTCGTCGGCGTCCGAAGCCGCTTCGGGCTCGGGGGCGCGGCCGAGGTTCCAGAGGTCGTCGTAGCGGCCGGGCTGTTTGGGTTTTTTCTTAGCGCCGGCCGCCGCCTCGGGCTCCTCGCGGCGGATGAAGAAGTTGGGGTCGATATGCTCCTCGATGGAGAGGACGGCGTCGAGGAAGCGCTCGACGGTCTTGCGGCCGTACTTGAACTCGTACTCGCCCATGCGCCCCGAGTGGGCCGAGACGGTCTCGACCATGCGGCGGTTGGTCTTCGAGAAGTAGACGTTGTTCTTGAAGAAGTCCACGTGGCCGAGGACGTGCGCCATGACGAGCTTGTTCTGGACGGGGCTGTTCGTCTCTAAGAGAAAGCCGTAAGAAGGGTTGGTGTTGATGACGACCTCGTAAATCTTCGAGAGGCCGAAGTCGTACATCGTCTTCATGCGGTGGTACGCCTTGCCGAACGTCCAGTGCGAGTAGCGGCCCGGCAGCGCGTAGGAGCCGATCTCGTACATGACCGTAGCCGGCACCACCTCGAAGCGGACGGGATAGGGGTCGAGCCCGAAGCCTCGCGCCACCTCCCAGATGCGTTCCAGCGCCGCCTCCAACCCTTTGATCTCGCGATCTTCCATGCCTTCATTCTCCCCTTAGCCCGCCGCCGCCGCAAGCACTAAATCACCGCAGAGACACAGAGGCACGGCTTGGAGCAATTAAGCCCCAAGCCGTGCCTCTGTGTCTCTGTGGTTAAAGCTTAGAACGCGAAGCGCACGCCGAACTCGCCCGCGAAGGCGTGCGGGAGGATGTTCCCGCTCGGCGTGATGAACGCGTTCGGCGTCCCGAAGGTCGGGAGGCGCACGTCGGTGACGAAGTTGTTGCCGAAGTTCGCCCGGTTGGTCAGGTCGAACATCTGGAAGAAGGTCGTCAGGTTCAGGCTCTCCTTAAACCTGAAGTTCTTGCTGACGCGCAGGTCAACGTTGAAGAAGGGCTGCCCGCGCACGTTGTTGAAGGGGGCGAAGGTGCACTGACCCGCCCGCAGGCAGTTGCGGTACAGGACGCGGTTGGTGTTGGAGACGGTCGGGTCGCCGAAGGCCGTGAGCGTGGCCGTCAGGTCGTTGGGGCGGTCGTTGAAGACGACGACGTGCGCCGTGCCGCGCCCCGCCCCGATGCCGAGGATGTCCGCGTTCGCGCCGTAGCCGGCGGTGTACGGCCTGGCGGACTCGGCCTGCACGATGGGCGCGAGTTGGAACCCGCCGGGCAGGTTGACGACGCCGCTCAAAGAGAAGCGGTGGCGCGAGTCGTTCGGGGTCGGCCCGATCTCGTAAGAGGCGAAGTAGTTGAACGGGTCCCAGGCGCGGTTGCGGAAGGCCGCGGAGTTGCCGTTGTAGGCGAGCGCCCGAGACATCGTGTAGTTGGCGTTGACGCTCAAGCGCTGGTGCAGGCGGCGGCGGTAGCCGACGTTCAGGCCGTCGTAGCGCGACCGGCCGACCGACGCCTCAAGGTCGATGCGCCCGAGCGCAGGCTGCCCCGCGGCGGTCAGCGCGGTCGTCAGCGTGCGCGAGGTGATCTCGGCCCCGTTGCTCGCCAGGAAGATCGCGCGCGTCGGGTTGATGTTGACCGTCTTCGACTCGTGCAGGCCGAGCACGTGCGTGTAGTCGATCTCAAGCACGGAGTACTGGTTGAACTGCCACGCGTAGCCGACGTTCCACTGCTGCGTGTAAGGGTTCTGGTAGTCCGGGTCCATGATGCGGCCCGTGTTCGCCGCGGCGAGCTGGGTCTGCGGCGGCGGGATGGTCGGCAGCGGGTCGATGCCGAAGCGCCAGTTCGAGAGCAGGATGTTCGTCCCCGGCACCGTGTCGCCGCTGGCGATGCTGAAGACGCTGGCGAAGATGGTCGGGTTGGCCTGCTGGATCATGAACAGCGGGATGTTGAGGAAGACCTGCCCGTAGTAGAGGCCGTAGCCGCCGCGCACGACGTGGTTGCCGCTGCCCGTCACGTCCCACGCGAAGCCGACGCGCGGGCTGAAGTCGAGGTTGTCGTCCTGCGGCAGCGCCGCGGCCGCCGGGTGGTTGATGGCCTTCAGCGCGAGGTAGGTGCGGTTCCTGTCCTGCGCCGTGCCGCCGATGAGGTTGAAGTCCTTGTCCCAGCGGATCCCGAGGTTGAGGGTCAGGTTGCGCCTGATCCGCCAGTCGTCCTGGAAGTAGGCGCCGAACATCTTCGCGCCACCCGGCAGGTTGAAGTAGGGGTTGCCGGACGTGGCCGTCATGCCACCAACGGCCCCGCGCGTCGCGAAGCCCTGCGGGTACTTCACCGCGTCCGAGAGGATGACGCTGGGGAGGTCCTGGAAATCGACCTCCAGCGTCGGGTTGAACTCGAAGAACCCGCCGAGCTTCGGCTCCCACAGGAAGTCGAAGCCGCCCTTGAACGTGTGGTTGCCCTTCGTCGTCGAGAGGTCGTCCTTGAACTGGTACTTCTGCTGGTATGACTCCTGCGGCACGTTGACGTTCGTGCCGAAGGCGATAAGCTGCGGGAAGGTGATGTTCGGCACGCGCAGGTCGGAGTCGATCAGGTTGTGCCAGTACTGGAAGCCGACCGTCGCCGCGTTGACCGTCGAGTTCGAGAGCGCGGAGTTGAGCGTCACGTTGCCGAGCTGAAGCCTGTTCGTCGTGAAGTTCCCCGCGCTCAGGTCGTTGTTATTGGTGGACTGGTCGTTGAAGCCGATGTTGTTCTGGTCGTTGTAGCTGACGAAGACGCTGTGCTTCGTGTTGAAGGTGTGGTCGATGCGCGCGTTGACGCGCCAGTCCTTGTAGGGCGTGGGGATCACCTGCGAGGGCTGGGCGCCGAGGAACGTCACGAGGCTCAGCTCGCGGAAGGCAGTGGCGGTGACGGGGATCGAGGTCGCCTCCTGCTGCCGTTCAAGCGCGAAGAAGAAGAAGGTCTTGCCGTCGCCGTGCGTGGTGGGGCCGCCCTCGCCGAAGTGCGGGAAGAGGAGCGGGCCGCCGACGGAGCCGCCCCAAATCTTCCGGTTGAACGGCGGCTTCGTCGTGAGCTTCTGCTGCGTCGTCGGATCGACCTCGGTCGCGTTCAGCTTCCGGTCGCGCAGCTGGAAGAACATCGAGCCGTGGAAGCGGTTCCCGCCCGACTTGGTCACGACGTTGACGGCCGCGCCCTCGCTGCGCCCGTTGACGGCCGAGAAGCGCTGCGTGCTGATGACGAACTCTTGAATCGCCTCCAGCGGGAACTGCATGACGGGGCCGCCCACCGTATTGTCCTTGTTGTCGATGCCGTTGACCGTGACGTTGACGTTGCGGCCCGAGGAGCCGTTGACGCCGAAGACGGCGATGCGCCGCTTGGTCGGGTCGTAGGAGTCCACGGGCTTGGCGCCGGGGGCGAGGTAGGCGAGGTTGCCGAGGTCGCGGCCGTTCAGCGGCAAGTCCTGCACCTCGCGCGGGGTGATGTTGATGCTGATGTCGGTCTTCTGCTGGTCGAGCAGCGGCGCCTCGCTCGTCACCGTCACCGTCTCGGCGCGCGAGCCGGGCGAGAGCGAGAAGTCGAGCGTCGTCGTCTTGCCGACGAGCAGCTCGACCTTGTTCGAGGTCACCTCGCCGAAGCCGGGGGCCGTGACCTTCAAGTCGTAGAGGCCGGCGGGCAGGAGGTCGATCCTGTAAGTCCCTTCGTCGCCCGTGGCCGCCGTGCGCGACAGGTTCGTCGAGACGTTGGTGACGGTGACGGAGGCGCCGGCGATGACCGCCTCCTTGATGTCCTTGACCGTGCCCTCGACCGTGGCGCTGGCCGTCACCTGCGCGGCGGCCGGCGCGCACAGGCAGAGCAGCAGCAGGCACGCCGGGAGCGCGCCGCCGAGGCAGCTCGACATATACTTCGAAAAGCTTCGACCTGAGATTCTCATGGTGTGCTCCTTCTCCTACCTGCCAGGTTTAAATTTCGCGGTAGAAGGCGACGAAGGGGAAGAGCCCGCCGGGGCGCGGACGCTCCTGTTGACCGCTTGTTCGAAGAAAACCGTGAGACTGCTTTGCGGCGCGGCGGGAGCGGCGGAATGCTGGTGCCGACCCGCTGCCGCCCGGAGGTCTTGTCCCGTCGGGGACTCTCCGCGGGGCTGTTCGAGGCTGAAGGGGAGCAAGCTTCGTTCCACCTCCCGCCCGCACGGGGCGCAGAGGGCTTAAGCCCTAATTTACGGGAGTTTCAAAGGGCGACCCTTCGCGCGCGCCGTTCGAGGCAGCATTCTAAATTAATTTATTTGGATGTCATCCATTTTTTTGAAGCGGCGGGCGCGCGGGGTGCGCGTCAGGGCGGGAGTCAGGCTTCGACGCCGCGGCGGCCGAAGAACTGTTTGAGGGCGGGATAGACATCCTCTTTGTCGTCGATGCGGACGCCGATGAAGCGCTCCTTGCGGCGCAGGCGGTCGTTGAAGATGGAGAGCAGCGCGCCGGAGCTGCGCCGGTATCCGCCGCCGCCCTCCTCGCCGATCTCGCCGTAGCCGAAGAGGTTGCACGTCTTGATCAGCTCGTCGGCTAATCTCACGGCCTCCTCGTTGTCGGAGTAGTAGTTGTCGCCGTCGGAGAAGTGGAACGGGTAGATGTTCCAGTCCGACGGGCGGTAGCGCGAGTTGATGATGTCGAGCGCGAGTTGGTAGGCCGAAGAGACGACCGTCCCCCCCGACTCGCCCTGCGTGAAGAACTGCTCCTCCGAAACCTCCTTCGCCTCCGTGTGGTGCGACACGAAGACGATCTCCACGTTGTCATACTTCGTCCGCAGGAACCGAACCATCCAGAAGAAGAAAGACCGCGCGATGTACTTCTTGAACTCGCCCATCGAACCACTTACGTCCATCAGCGCGAGGACGACGGCGTTGGACTCGTAGCGCTTGTCCTCCTCCCAGGTCTTGAAGCGGAGGTCTTCCTTGCGGACGCCGCCGAAGCGCGGCTCGTTCGACTCGCGCGCGTTGCGCTTGATGTTCTCAAGGATCATGCGGCGCTTGTCGAGGTTCGAGAAGACGCCGGTGCGGCGGATTTCGTTGAAGCGGGTCGTCTTCGACTGGACGGCCTTCTTCGCCTTGTCTTCGAGGAAGGGGAGTTGGAGGTCTTCGAAGATGAGCGCGGCCAGTTCGTCGATGTCCACCTCGGCCTCGTAATACTCTGCCCCGGCGTCCTGGCCCGCCGGCCCCGCGCCACGGCCCGGCCCCTGGCCCTGCTGCCCCTCGCGCGCAATGACATCGCCGACGCGCGTCTTGCCGTCGCCGGTGCCGACCTGCTTGCGCTTGCGGTGGTCGAAGCGGAACTTGTACTCGTCGAGCGAGCGGATGGGGACTTTGACGGTGCGCTTGCCGTCCGAGAGGATGATGGCCTCGTTCGAGACGATGGAGCCGAGGTTCTTGCGCACGGCCTCCTTCACGCGCTCCTTGTGCCGCTCCTGGTCGATGATGCCCTTGCGCTGCAAAGACCAGTCGTTGCGCTGAATCGTCCCAGAGATTTGCGGCTCGTCAGTCATTCCGAACTCTCTTCCCGCCTCCCGCCGCCATTGCGCCGCTCGCTGATGAGCCGCTCGACGGTACTCACCAGCGCGTCAACGCGCTCGCCGGTCTCCGCAAACTTGGCGTCTGTCCGCGCTTGGGATTCCGCCTGTCTCCGCCGTAGTTCGTTAATCTCTGCATCATGAATCTCCGCAAGCGCGAGGAGGGCGAGGATTTGTTCTCGCGTGCGCTCCCACCTCTCGTCCGCACTCGCCCACCTCTCCTCCGAGCGCGCCCACCTATGCTCGTTCTGCTCGTGCAGCGCGCGCAACCGCTGCATGTCAGTTTCGGATTTCGCCTGGAACTGCGCCTGCTGCTGAACCATGAAATCAATGGTGCGCTGCGTCTTCTCGGCCCAGCGCAGCAGATCGCTAGCGCTCGGCAAGTTCTGTTTGTTGCTGTCGTCTCTCTCTTCGTCGCTCATTCAATTGTCTCCTTGAACGCGCGGCGGTTAAGCGTCCTCAAGTTAAAGTCTTAAAGGGCGACGCCCGCACTCCTGTCGGGAAGGGCGGGCGCCGTTAGCGTCTTGGCTCGTCGCCCGCGTCAGCGCGAGAGGAGCGTGCCGACGTAGGTCAGCAACTCGTTGGCGCAGACGGGGCAGTAGCCGCCGTCGCGGACTAAGCGGTCAACGACCTCGTTGATGCGGCGGAGCTGGTCGGGGTCGGGCGTCTTGGCGGAGGTCGTGATCTTCACCACGTCCTTGAGGTCGGCGAAAATCTTCTTCTCAATCGCCTCCTTCAGGCGCTCGTGCGAGGTGTACTCGAACTGGCGCCCCTTGCGCGCGTAAGAAGAGATGCGGATGAGTATCTCCTGGCGGAAGGTGTTCTTGGCGTTCTCGCTGATGCCGATCTGCTCCTCGATGGAGCGCATCAACTGCTCGTCGGGCTCCATCTCCTCTTCCGTAATCGGGTCTTTCATCTTCTCCTTGTTGCAGTAGGCTTCGACGTTGTCGAGGTAGTTGTTGCAGATGGTGCGCGCCATCTCCTCGAACGAGTAGACGAAGGCGCGTTGCACCTCGACTTTCGCCAGCTCGTCGTACTCCTTGCGCGCCGACGAAATCAGATTCAAGTAGCGCTCGCGCTGGTCGGCGTTGATGCCGGTGTGCTGCTCGAAGCCGTCCTTGATGGCGCGCAGCGCGTCGATGGGGTTGATGCAGGTGATGCCGTCGCGCACGAGCGCGCCCGAGAGGCGGTTGATGATGTAGCGGGGGCTGATGCCGTCCATGCCCTCGCGCAGCGCCTCCTCCTTCAGCTCGCGCACGTCCTTCGACTTGTAGCCTTCCACGTCCTCGCCGTCGTAGAGCTTCATCTTCTTGGGCAGATCCACGTTGGCGCGCTTCGGCTCTTCGAGCCGGGTCATGACGGCGAACATGGCGGCGACGCGCAGGGTGTTAGGCGCGATGTGGACGTTGCGGAGGATTTCGGACTGCTTGAGGAGCTTGTCGTAGATGCGCTCCTCCTGCGAGACGCGGAGGTTGTATGGCACTCGGACGAGGATGATGCGGTCTTGCAGCGCCTCCGACTTCTTGTTGCCCGCGAATGAGACGTACTCGTTCTCGTTCGTGTGCGAGAGGATGACTTCGTCGGCGTAGAGCATCGCGAAGCGGCCCGTCTTGATGTTCTGCTCCTGCGAGAGCGTCAGCAACGAGTAGAGGAACTTCTCGTCCACCTTCAGCATCTCGATGAACTCCATCACGCCGCGGTTGGCGATGTTCAGCTCGCCGTCGAAGCGGTACGCGCGCGGGTCGCTCTCGACGCCGACTTCGCCGATGGTCGAGAGGTCGATGGAGCCCGTCAGCTCGGTGATGTCCTGCGACTTCGGGTCGGAGGGCGCGAAGGTGCCGATGCCGACGCGGTTCTTCTCGGAGAAGATGATGCGGTGGACGCGCACGTCCTCGTGACGACCGCCGTAGGTGTGCTCTAACGCGTAACGGCACTGCGGGCAGAGGTCGCCCTCGATGTAGATGCCGTAATGTTTTTCGATCTCGGGCCGCAGCTCCGCCGGGATGAGGTGGAGTGGCTCCTCGTGCATCGGGCAGTCCTTAATGGCGTAGACCGCCCCCGCCTCGGTGCGCGTCCACTCTTCGAGCCCGCGCTTGAGCATCGTCACAATCGTGGACTTGCCGCCGCCGACCGGCCCCATCAGAAGCAGGATGCGCTTGCGGACTTCGAGGCGTTGCGCGGCCGACTTGAAGTATTCGACGATGCGCGCGATGGGCTCCTCGATGCCGAACAACTCCGAGGCGAAGAACTTGTAGCGGGCGATCTCGTCGCGCGTGCCTTCGTTCAACTTCTCCAGGCCGGCGGCGTGGATCATGTCGTTGATGCGGGCGTGGGAGAGTTCGGCGAGGCGTGGGTTCTGCGTGACCAGCTCGAAGTAGTCGCGGAAGCTCCCCTCCCACGCGAGCGCCGCGTGCTCCTGACGCAGCGCTTCGAGCCGCGCCGAAATGTCGAACTTGCTGCCGCTGCCATCCTGCTCTTGCATAGCCTTCTGTAAACCTCACACTCGGCTTCGCGCGCTCAGGGACGGCGTGTCTGCTCACGCCCTCGGATGAAAAGTCAGGCGGCCCCACCGACGCGGCGGGCCGCCCTAGAGGAACACTACTCGATGCGCGTGTGCGGGGCGAGACGCGCGAGACCGGGCCCGCCGCGCCGTCGAGTTTCGTTCAACTCCTCAACGAGCTGTTTTTCAAAGGGGAAAGGCTGTCAGCTTTGTCAGTCAGTCGGTTCGCTCAGGTCGAACGCCTTTTGACGCCAAGTATAGCACAGCGCCCTCCCGCCTCAGTCAACACTTATTTTCGACGGCCAGCATCACGCGGGGCCGCAACGAAGACGCGCGCGCGTCGTAGACGCCGACCGCGAGGAGCGCGCCCTGCTCGTCGAAGAGCGCGACGTGCGCGTCGTCCGCCCAGCCTCCAAGGGTCGCGACCGCCGCGCCGTGCCGCACCCGGCGCGCCTCTTCGGCCGTTAGATGCGCGGAGGGCAGCCGAGGGAGCGCCGCTTCGAGCGGGACTAAAAACTCCTTCCCTGCTTCGACGAGTTTCGGCAGCTCTTCCAACGAGATTGCTCTTTCGAGCCCGAACTCGCCCGCGCGCGGGCGGCGGAGCGCGGCGAGGTGCGCGCCCGTCTTTAAGTTTTCGCCGAACGACTCGGCCAGCGCGCGCACGTACGTTCCGGCCGAGCAGACGACGCGCGCGCGCACGTCGCACGTCCCGTCCCCGTTCGGCTTGAGGGGGCCTTCGTTTTCGTCAGCAACAATCTCAAACTCGCTCACGCGGACGGGCACGGCCTTCCGCTCGACCTCTTCGCCCCTGCGCGCGAGTTCATAAAGTTTCTTGCCCCCGACCTTCTTCGCCGAGTACATCGGCGGCACCTGTCCGAACTCGCCCCGCAGCGGCGCGAGCGCCGCCTCAAGGTCTTCGAGCTTGAGAGTCGAGCAGTCCGCACTTCCCTCGCCCGCGCGACGCTCGCCCGTCAGGTCGCCCGTGTCCGTGTCGAAGCCGAGGCGAATCGTCGCCTCGTACTCCTTCTCCGCGCCCGCGAGAAACTGCGCGAGCCGCGTCGCGCGGCCGACGAGCAACACGAGCACGCCCGTCGCGAAAGGGTCGAGCGTCCCCGTGTGCCCGACGCGCTTCTCCTTCAAAACGCGGCGCACCCGCGCCACCACGTCGTGCGAAGTCCAGCCCTCGGGCTTGTCGATGATGAGAATGCCGTCCATGTGCCTTCAATCTTAAAGCAATCGTTTGCCGACCAGAAGGCGGGCGGGTAGAGTATTCGTGAAGATGCAGAAGAGCAGTAAGTACAAACCGAAGTACAAGCCGCGGCCGTCGAAGACGGAGCGGCAGATTAACGCCGACCTCGAAGAGGAGCGGCGCAAGGCGCGCCCGCCGCGCGTCATCGACGCCGAGAAGGCGCGCGAACGGACGGTGCAAAGGGCCGTCAAACTCCTCGCCGCCAAGCCGCGCTCGGTCGAAGAGCTGCGCGAGCGCCTGCTCGAAAAACAGTGGACGGACGAGACGGCCGTTGACTACGCGCTCGCGAAGCTCAAGGAGTACGGCTACCTCGACGACGAGCGCTTCGCCTTCGGCTTCGCGTCCTACAGGGTCAGGCAAAAACCGGTCGGCCGCCAGCGCCTCGCGCGCGACCTGCAAACGAAGAAGGTCTCGAAGGAGACGGCCGACGCCGCCCTCGAACTCGTCTACCAGGAGACGCCCGAAGAGGAACTCATCACACGCGCCATCGAAAAACGCACCCGCCTCCGCGGCCGACCCACGACGAGACAAGAAACCAAAAGCCTCTACGACCACCTGCTGCGCCTCGGCTTCTCCTACGACCTCATCATCCGCAAAGTCCGCGAAGCCTCCGACGCCTCGGAAGAAGAGTAGGCGGTAGGCAGACGGCAGTAGGCAGTTCGCTCCGCGTTTCGGACGTTGAAAGATAACTCGAAAGTCTCGGCAGCGGCGCTTTCAACCGCCTGCTGCCATCGGCCTACCGCCTACTGCTCTCCCGTTTCGCCCGCTTCGGCGCCGCGTGCTAAACTTTCTGACAAGGAGATTGCGTCAAGTATTCACGCCGTCGAAGGGTCAGCCTCTACTGACTACTGACTACTGACTACTGACTACTTTTATGATTACCGGAAAAGAACTACGCGAAAAGTTTCTCAGCTACTTCGAGCAGCGCGGCCACCGGCGCGTGGCGTCGAGCCCGCTCCTGCCCGCCAACGACCCGACGCTGCTGTTCGCCAACGCGGGCATGAACCAGTTCAAGGACGTGTTCCTCGGCATCGAGCCGCGCGACTACAAGCGCGCCGTCACGTCGCAGAAGTGCCTGCGCGCGGGCGGCAAGCACAACGACCTCGACGAGGTCGGCAAGACCGCGCGCCACCAGACCTTCTTCGAGATGCTCGGCAACTTCTCCTTCGGCGACTACTTCAAGGAGGACGCGATTCGCTTCGCCTGGGACTTCCTCGTCAACGAGCTGAAGCTCGACCCCGAGCGCCTCTGGTTCACAGTCTTCGCGGGCGACGACGAAGTACCGGCCGACGAGGAGGCTATTGCGCTCTGGCAGAAGGTCGGCGCGCGACCCGAGCGCATCCTCCGCTTCGGCCGCAAGGACAACTTCTGGCAGATGGCCGAGACCGGCCCCTGCGGCCCCAACTCGGAGATTAGTTACTACCTCGGCGAGCACCCGGAAGACCCCGAGTTCAACCGCCCCGAACTCGTCAACGGCCCCGGCGACACGACGATGGAGTTCTGGAACCTCGTCTTCATGCAGTACAACCGCGTGGAGACCGAGCCGGGCAAGTACGCGCTCGAACCTCTGCCCGCGCCGTCCGTTGACACGGGCGCTGGTCTCGAACGCCTCGCCGTCATCATGCAAGGCGTGCTGACGAACTACGACACTGACCTGCTCAAAGACATCGTGCTCTTCACGGCGAAGCTCGCCGACCGGCACTACGAGCCCGACACGCCCGAAGGCTTCGCCATGCGCGTCGTCGCCGACCACGCGCGCGCCACGGCCTTCTCCATCGCCGACAACATCCTGCCGGGCAACGAGGGGCGCAATTATGTTTTAAGAAAAATCATGCGCCGCGCCATCTACCAGGGGCGCCGCGCGCTCGGCTTCGAAGGACCGTTCTTTTACCAAGTCACGGACTTCGTCGTCGAACAGATGCGCGAGGCTTACCCCGAACTCGAAGCCGCGCGCGAGTTCATCGGCCGCATGGTTCGTCTCGAAGAGGAGCGCTTCGGCTCGACGCTCACCGTCGGCCTGCAAAAGCTCGAAGCCCTCTTCGCCTCGACGGCCGAAGGCGAGATGCCGGACTACCGCGAGCTTGCGAAGCTCTACGACACCTTCGGCACGCCGCGCGACCTCGTCCGCGTCGGTTTAGAAGAGCGCGGCTTTGTGGTGGACGAGGACACGTATAACGAAGAGTTCGACCGCGCGCTGAAAGAGATTCAGGGAGCGGGCGCGAAGGGCCACGCCGCGGTCGCGTCCAAGGCCAACCCCGTCTACGCGCAGGTCGCCGAGCGCGTCGGCGCGAGTGAGTTCAAGGGCTACGACGAGACGAAGACCGAGAACGCTCATGTCACGGCGCTGCTGCGCGACGGCGCGGAGGTCGAAGGTTTGAATGAGGGCGAGGAGGGCGAGGTCATCCTTGACCGCACGCCCTTCTACGCCGAGTCGGGCGGGCAGGTCGGCGACACCGGCGCGCTCTACAACAACGCGGCGCACGTCATCGTCAACGACACGCCTCCGACGCTGGCGGGCGGACTGATTGTTCATCGCGTCAAAGTCGAGCGCGGCTCGTTGAAGGTCGGCGACACCGTGACCGCTCAGGTCGATGCCCAGAAGCGCGACGCGACGCGGCGCAACCACACGGCGACGCACTTGATGCACGCGGCGCTGCGTGAAGTCTTAGGCACGCACGTCAAGCAGGCCGGCTCGGTCGTCGCGCCCAACTACCTGCGCTTCGACTTCTCGCACTTCCAGCCGGTGACGCGCGACGAGATTGCCGAGATCGAGCGTCTCGTCAACTATCACGTCCTGCGCAACGAGCCGGTGCGGACGGAGTTGCTCCCGCTCGAACAGGCGATGCAGACCGGCGCGATGGCACTCTTCGGCGAGAAGTACGCCGAGAAGGTTCGCGTGCTGAGCGTGCCCGGCGAGGAGGGCGTCTTCTCCAAAGAGCTGTGCGGCGGCACGCACGTCCGCGCGACCGGCGACATCGGACTCTTCAAGATTACGAGCGACGAGTCTATCGCCTCCGGCACGCGCCGCATCCGCGCCGTCACGGGCCGCGACGCCTTTAACCGCTTCCAGGAGACCGAGGCGCTGGTTGATCAAATCTCCGGCGAGCTGCGCTCGACGCGCGGCGACGTACCCGCGGCGGTCGCGCGACTTCAGGAGGAGTTGAAGAAGGCGCGGCGCGAGGCCGACGACCTGCGCTTGAAGCTCGCGCTCGGCGCGGGCGCGCAGGCGCAGAACGGGCAGGATGCGCGCGAGGTCGAAGGCGGCGTGATGGTGCTCGCGCGCGAGGCGAGCGACCTCGACGCCTCGGCCTTGCGTCAACTCTCCGACACGCTGCTCGCGCAGATTAAGACGGGCGTCGTCGTGCTCGGCCGTCGCGCCGACGGCAAGGCTTCGCTCATCGTGCGCACCTCGCCCGACCTCTCGAAGCGCGTGCCCGCGGGCCAGGTTATCAAGGAACTCGCGCCCATCATCGGCGGCCGCGGCGGCGGCAAGCCGGACATGGCCGAGGGCGGCGGCCCCGAGTCGCAGAAGCTCGGCGAGGCCCTTGAGGCGAGCTACCAGATCGTCGAGCGCCTCCTCACCCAGAAAGGCGCCGCGGCCTGAGGGAAGGCAAAAGTGAGGATGAGAAGCACGCCGTCTCTCATCCGACGACAGAAGGGGGATGAGAGACATGCTGCCTCTCATCCCCCTTCTTAACTTTTATCTTTTGCTTTTTACTTTTGACTTGCAGCCTGCGCGGCCACCCACTCCTTCTGCTTATCGGTGAGCGTGACGTTCATCTTCTGGAGCGTCGCGGCGTTGAGAGTCCCCGTCACCTTGAGCCCTTCGGCCTCCTGATACTTCTTGAGGCCGTCGCGCGTCGTCGTGTCGAGCTTGCCCGTGAGTTCGCCCGAGTAGAACGCGCGCTGTTTGAGAATACTTTGCGCCTGCTTGATCTGCTCCTTCGTGGCGCGGAAGACGGGGCCGCGTTTCTTTGTAATGTTGGCGTTCGCCGCGGCCGTGGACGTGTTGGTGTTCTGAGCGGCGGCGGCGCCCGCGGAAAGGCAGAGCGACGCCGCGCAGATCGCGGTCAGCAGTCTTTTCATCTGTTTCTCCTGTTGGGTGAGGTGCGCTGGCGGTCGCACGCGTTAAAAGCCGGAGAATTAACCCGCTTGGAAAGCGGCTTTCATCATACACGCGCTGTCAAGACTTTTGCTCCGAACCCGCTCGCCTTCTGTCTCACCCCGCCGACACCCACCCTCAACATCCCCCGCAAACGCATAAATAATTGCAGTTAAACAACCGAGGAATTTTGTTGAACAGCATCTTCCGCGTGTGCTATTCTGTCTGAGCGCTCGTCCAGCGCGCCGCAGACACGGCGAGCGCCCCGCCCTCAGACGAACTAACAAAAGCGCCCCGCCGGCACACGACAGCAAGCAAGGTCATGAAAAAACTTCCCGCCGCCTTCATCCTACTTCTCCTCCCCTGTCTGACCGCCTCCGCGCAGCAAGCCGGCCCCGGCGGCTACCGCTTCGACAACTTCGACGTGCCCGGCGGCGTGCGCGTCGAGACGCCCGCGCAGCTCGCCCCGGCCGCGCGTCAGAACAAGCGGCTGAAGCTGACTGCGCTCACCATGCCGTCGGCCGCCACTTCGGCACGGCCCGCGACCGCGTCGCCTTCTTCCGCCGCGCCCTCGCTCCCGATGGCCGCGGGGACGGCGCTCGAAGGCTTCTCGACCGGCGACTCCAACGCCGACCGCTTCATCGTCGATTCGAGCAACCGGTACGGCGTAGACCCTCTGCTCATCTACTCGATCATGCACCGCGAGTCATCCTTCAAGCGCTTCGCGACCTCGAACAAGGGAGCGCGGGGCCTGATGCAATTGATACCCGCGACGGCAGCGCGACTCGGAGTGCGCGACATCTATGACCCGCAGCAGAACATCGAGGGCGGCGTCAAATACGTGCGCTTCCTGCTCGACATGTTCGACGGCGACGTGCGCCTCGCCCTCGCGGGCTACAACGCGGGCGAGGGCGCGGTGCTGAAGTACGGCCGCAGCGTCCCGCCCTACCGCGAGACGCAGGAGTATGTGCGCCGCATCTCGGAGCGTTACGCGCTGCTGCGCGATCCCTCGACGGCGCGACTGGCCCCGCGCGTCTCGCGCACACAGATCGCCAAGCTCAAGGCCGCGGAGCCGCCGCCGCTCGTCTACGAGACGCACGTCTTCGCCGTCCGCACGCCCGAGGGCAAGCTCCGCCTCATCAGCCAGTGAGCTCGACCTGAAATTATAAAGTTTGAGACTGAGGGACGGATGACACGCCGTCCCTCTTCGTTTGTGCGCCCGCGCTGTTTGGCCGCGGGGAGTGTCGCGGTATGATTGCGCCGACGAAGTTTCAGTCACCACGACTTTCAAACGACGGTACCGAGAGATGTCAGAAGCCACGACCTACGACCCCAAGCGGCGCGTGCTGCTCGTCGCCGACAAGGGCACAGAGGTAGATTCGCTGCGCGAGAGGCTCACCGTGGCCGGTTACGCCGCGGACGGCTCGGACGTTGAATCCGCCCCTTCCTGCCTCGACGTGGAGTTCACGGCGGCAGCGCCGCTTGCCCTCCTTCTGGTCTTCGGCGAGCGCGAGGGCGAGGGGCGGCTCGTCGCCCTCGCGCGACGTTTACGGACGCAGCCTTCGAGCTTCCCGCTGCCCGTCCTCTTCCTCTTCCGCACGGACAGCCGCGCGCTCCGCAGCGCCGCCCAACACCTCGGCGCGGACGACTACTTCTCGCAGGACGCGGCGGCCGAAGAGTTGCGCGCGCGGCTCGCGTCGCTCCTCTGGCGCGCGGAGGCGGGCCGCCGATCGGCGCCCGCGGTCGCCGACCAGCGCTCTGAGATAGACAACTTCCTCTTCCTGCTCGACGCCGTCTCTTCGGAAGCGCGCGCGGGCGCAACTGGCTCGCTCGCGCTCGTCGAGGCCGGCGACGGCGAAGAAGTGCGGGACGGCGACGGCTCGAACGCGCGCCCTGCGGCGCTCGCGAACGCGCACGGATTCCTGAAGCTCAACCTGCGGCGCCTTGACGCCGTGGCCTTCTACGGCCCCGCGACGCTGCTCGTCTACCTGCACGGCGCCGACGGGTCTTCGGCGCGCGCGACGCTCACGCGCCTGCGCGAAGAGTTCGCGGAGTCTCGACGCGGCGGCGAACTGTTTGCCGGCATCTCTTCGTTCCCCGCGCACGGCTCGGAGGTCGAGCGGTTGGTCGAGCAGGCCGAAGTCGCTCTGGGCGAGGCGCGCGGCGAGAACTCGGCGGCGCGCGTCGTCGTTTACGGCTTCGCGGAAGCGGGCGCCGCCGCAAACGCGCACGACGCCGAGCGGCGCACGCAAAGGCAGAGGATGACGGTCGTCGGGAATGAAACCGCGCCCTCGGCGGCAAGCGTTTTGAGAACCGGAGGGAAGCTCCGCCACGTGATGCTCGTCGTCTCGGACGCGGAGCGGATGGCGCAGGTCAACCTGCTGATGCGCTCGGCTGCTTACGAGGTGCGCGCGGCCTTCGACGGCCAGCACGCGCTCAACCTCCTGCGCATCGACCGGCCGGACGCGCTCGTCGTCGATTACGAGTTGCCCGGCTTCGACGGCGTCGAGATGCTCAGGCGGCTCTCGAAGCAGTCGCGAGCAGGCGACACGCCGCCCGCTCTGCTGCTCCTGCCGTCGAGCCGTGAAGAGTTGCGCGCCGAGGCGCTCGCGGCCGGCGCCCGCGGTGTGATAGGAATGCCTTACGACGCCGTCGAGCTGCTCGAACGCTTGCGCGAACTCTGCGAG
>CAXTSK010000025.1:0-20057 GCA_964246655.1 uncultured Pyrinomonadaceae bacterium | reverse complement strand
CTTCGCCAACAGCGGGACGGAGGCCGTCGAGACCGCGCTCAAGCTCGCCATGCACGCCACGGGGCGCGAGAAGTTCATCGCCTTCTTCAACAGCTTCCACGGTCGCACGCTCGGCAGCCTCTCGCTTACCTCCTCGAAGGCCGCGCAGCGCAGCGGCTTCAAGCGCTCCGCGCTCGACGTGACGCACGTCCCCTACCCGAACGTCTTCCGCCACCCCTTCAACGGCGAGCAGTCGGACGCCGAGACGGTCACGCGCGCCTGCCTCGACTGGATTGAGAAGCGCCTCTTCCTGACGACGACGCCGCCCGAAGAGGTCGCCGCCATCGTCGTCGAAGCGGTGCAGGGCGAGGGCGGCTACGTCCCCGCGCCGAAGGAGTTCCTGCACGGCCTGCGCCGCATCTGCGACGAGCACGGCATCATCCTCGTCGTCGATGAGGTGCAGTCGGGCTTCGGCCGCACGGGCAAGATGTTCGCGTGCGAGCATTACGATTTGAAGCCGGACGTAATCACGCTGGCGAAAGGCATCGCGTCGGGGCTGCCTCTGGGCGCGTGCGTGGCGCGCGCCGATTTGATGGACTGGAAGCCGGGCGCGCACGCCTCGACCTTCGGCGGCAACCCCGTCGCCATCGCCGCCGCGCTCAAGACGATTGAGTTGTTAGAGGGCGGGCTGGTCGCTAACGCGGCCGCCGTCGGCGACTACCTGCAAGCGGGGCTGCGCCGCCTGATGCAGAAGCACGACTGCATCGGCGACGTGCGCGGCTTAGGGCTGATGGTCGGTTGCGAGCTTGTGCGCGGAGGCGGCTCGCGCGAAGCGGCGCCGGAGTTGCGCGACCGCGTCGAGGTCGAGTGCTTCAACCGCGGCCTCATCGTCTTGGGGTGCGGCTACAACACCATCCGCTGGTCGCCCGCGCTCACACTCACGCGCGAGAACGTGGACGTGGCCCTCGAAATCTTCGACGAGGCAATCACGGCCGCCTGCGATTAAAGAGTAGCCAGTAGTCAGTAGCCAGTAGAAAAGAGAGGCGGCGCGTCTCGATCATTAGACCGGGCGCGCCGCTCTGTCTTCCTACTGACTACTTCCCTGCATTTGACTTAATGCCTCCGTCCTCTTTAAAGTTATGCGTCGGTGTTCCCGCCCTCCACGGCGCGGCCTTGGCTGAACTGTTACACGCGGCACGTCGGTCTGCTCCCTACACGAAATCCCTGTTCTTCAGGATGAAATAGCTGACATATGCTTTACCTCCGGAAATGGCAATTGGCGTTCGTCTGCCTGCTCGCGCTGGCACTGCTTCCCTTCGTGCCCGCGCCGCGCGGCACCGCGCAGGCGCCCGGTTACACCGTAACCGACCTCGGCACGCTCGGCGCCGGCAATGTGAGCATGGCGACGGGGATTAACGAGTGCGGCAGGGTCGTCGGCGAATCGACGCTCACGGCGGCGCCCAACGACACCAACACGCACCCCTTCTTCTGGAGCGACGCCAACGGCAACGGCGCGTCCGACCCCGGCGAGATGCAAGACCTCGGCACGCTCGGCGGCGCCACGGGGACGGCCGCCGCCGTCAACCAGGGCGGCGCGGTCGTCGGCTCTTCGCTCACCCAGGGGAGCATCCCGCACGCCTTCTACAAGCCCGCGGGCGGCGCGATGCAAGACCTCGGGACGCTCGGCGGCTTCACCGTCGATGCGCAGGACGTGAACGCCTCGGGACAGGTCGTCGGCCAGTCGGAGGACGGCAGCTTCCAGGATCGCGCCTTCATCTGGCAGTCGGGCGTGATGACGCCGCTGTCGGCGCCGTGGGGCACGCCCATCCGCGCGCTCGGCATCAACGACGCCGGGCAGGTGGCCGGCAACGCCAACGTGAACGGCGTCGTCGAGACGCACGCCTTCGTCACCATCGGCGGCGTCGCCGTTGACATCGGTACGCTCGGCGGCTCGGTCAGCTTCGGCAACGAGGTCAACGACCTCGGCGAGGTGGCCGGACAGTCCTACATCTTCACGCCCACCATCACGCAGTCCTTCCACGCCTTCCGCTGGAAGGACGTGAACGGCAACGGCGCGAACGACTCCGGCGAGATGCAGGACCTCGGCACGCTCGGCGGCCGCCACAGCTACGCCTACGACCTGAACAACAACGGACTGGTCGTCGGCCGTTCGGAACTCACGATGGGCAGCGGCAACACGCACGCCTTCATCTTGTCGAGATCCGACGGCGTCCTGCGCGATCTCAACACGGTCGTGACGGGCACGGGCTGGACGTTCCAGGACGCACGCGGCATCAACAACCGCGGGCAGATCGCCGGCACCGGCCTCAACCCCGACGGCAAGATGCACGCGTTCCTGCTCACGCCGCCCAACGTCGGCCCCTCGCCCTGCGCCCCCGCCCCCCCCTACCCCCCACCCCCCCCCGGCCCCCGCGGTTGGTTCTGACCGCTATCACAAACGGGAGATGATTGATGCGCACCGCTTACGCCCTGACACTCGCGGCGCTGCTCGTCGTCGGTTCGGGTGCACAGGTGAAGCCGACGGGGCAGGCCATCTATCACGACGGCTGGACGGACTTTAACAAGAACGGCCGGAAGGACGTTTACGAAGACCCGTCGGCCGACATCGCGCGGCGGGTCGAAGACCTGCTCGCGCAGATGACGCTCGAAGAGAAGACGTGCCAGACGGCGACGCTGTACGGCTACGCGCGCGTGTTGAAGGACGAGCTGCCGACGCCGGAATGGAAGAACAAGATTTGGAAGGACGGCATCGCCAACATCGACGAGCACCTCAACGGCTGGGGCGACCCCGGCTCGAAGAGCGTCTACGCCACCGACGTGCGCAGACACGTCTGGGCCATGAACGAGGTGCAGCGCTTCTTCGTCGAAGAGACGCGCCTCGGCATCCCCGCGGACTTCACCGACGAAGGCATCCGCGGCGTCGCCTTCTACACCGCGACGAGCTTCCCCGCACAGCCCGGCGTCGGGAGCACCTGGGACAAAGAACTCGTCCGCGAGGTCGGGCGCATCACGGGCCGGGAGGCGCGCGCGCTCGGCTACACGAACGTCTACTCGCCCATCATGGACGTGGGGCGCGACCAGCGCTGGGGGCGCATGGAGGAGGTCTACGGCGAAGACCCATACCTGGTCGCGCGCCTCGGCGTCGAGCAGGTGAAGGGGTTGCAGGAGGACTACCAGGTCGCCTCCACGCTCAAGCACTTCGCCGTCTACAGCAACAACAAGGGCGCGCGCGAGGGGCAGGCGCGGACAGACCCGCAGACCAGCCCGCGCGAAGTCGAGAACGTCTTCCTCCCGCCCTTCAAGGCGGGGATTAAAGAGGGCGGCGCGCTCGGCGTGATGAGTTCTTACAACGACTACGACTCGATACCGGTGACGGGGAGTCACTACTGGCTGACCGAACGTTTAAGAAATGAGTTCGGCTTCCGCGGCTACGTCGTCTCGGACAGCGCGGCCGTCGAGTACCTCTACAACAAGCACGCCGTGGCCGCGGACATGAAGGACGCCGTGCGCCAGTCGATTGAGGCGGGCCTGAACGTCAAGACCAACTTCACGCCGCCCGACGACTTCATCCTCCCTCTGCGCGAGCTGGTCAGAGACGGCAAGGTCGCGTTGAAGACTTTGGACGACCGCGTGCGCGACGTGCTGCGCGTCAAGTTCACCGTCGGGTTGTTTGACCGCCCGTACGTCAAAGACGCGGAGGCCACGGCCGCGCTCGTCAACTCGGCCGAACATCAAAGCGTCGCGCTGCGCGCCGCGCGCGAGTCACTCATTCTCCTCAAGAATGACAAGAACGTTCTGCCGCTTCAGAAAGCTTTGAAGAGCATCGCCGTCGTCGGCCCGCTCGCCGCCGACGACAGCAACACGCACAACCGTTACGGGCCGTCGGGCGTGAACGGCGTCACGGTGCTGGAAGGCATCAAGGCGAAGCTGGGCGGCGGCGTCAAGGTCAACTACGCGAAGGGCTGCGACGTGGTGGACGCGCGCTGGCCCGAGTCCGAGGTGCTGCCCGAGCCTTTGACGAAGGACGAGCAGAACGAAATTGATAAAGCGGTCGAGGCCGCGCACGAGTCGGACGTGACGGTCGTCGTACTCGGAGACATCTCGCCGCGGACGGTGGGCGAGAGCGCGACGCGCACGAGCCTCGACCTGCCCGGCCGCCAGCTCGAACTCGTGCAGGCCGTCCACGCCGCGGGCAAGTCCGTTATTGTAGTTCTCATCAACGGCCGCCCTTTGAGCATCAACTGGGTGGACAAATACGTGCCCGGCATCGTCGAGGCGTGGTTCCCCGGCGCGCAGGGCGGCACCGCCATCGCCGACGTGCTCTTCGGCGACTACAACCCCGGCGGCAAGCTGACCGTGACGTTCCCGAAGACGGCCGGGCAGATACCCTTCAACTTTCCCACCAAGCCCAACGCGCAGTGGGAGGGCGAGAAGACGCGCGTCAACGGCGCGCTCTACTACTTCGGCCACGGCTTGAGCTACACGACGTTCGGCTACAGCAATCTGAAGATTACTCCCTTAAAGCAGACGACGAGCGGCAACGTCACCGTCAGCCTCGACGTGAAGAACACCGGCGCGCACGAGGGCGACGAGGTCGTGCAGCTCTACACGCGCGACCTCGTGAGCAGCGTCACGACCTACGAGAAGAACCTGCGCGGCTTCGAGCGAGTTCATTTGAAGCCGGGCGAGACGCGGACGTTGACCTTCACCTTAAAGCCCGAAGACCTCGCGCTGTGGGATCGCTCGATGCGCTTTGTCGTCGAGCCGGGCGCGTTCAAGGTGTCGGTCGGCTCCTCGTCCGAAGACATACGCCTCACGGGTGAGTTCAACATCGTCCCGGCGGCCGGGAACAAGTAGGATAGGCGCGCTTCGCGGGGCACGAACCATGAAGAAGAGACTCACGGCTAGCGCAAGGTCACGACGTAGATACACGTTCACCGTCTTACTCGTCCTGTCCCTTTCGGCGACCGCAAACGCGCGGCAGGTCGGCGGCGACTTGCGGCGGACGGCACTCAAGTCGGCAAGTCCTTCGGACGAAATTGTTCGTCTCGACATCGACAAAGACGGCCGGCCCGACATCGTCGAGCGCTGGTGGAACGGCAAGCGCGTGCGCTGGCTCGACGAGAACGGCGACCTCGCGGCGACCGACACGCGCGGCGACCAGGTGGGCGACGTGTTGCAGGTGGACAGGAACGGCGACGGACTCTACGACGGCCCGCTCGACATGAACGTCAAGTGGGCCGACAACGATGGCGACGGCCGCGCAGACCTGCAAGCCTTCGTCACACAACCGCCCGTTTGGGAAGAAGGCAAGTGGGACGCGAGCGAGTCGCACTGGATGATTTTTATTGATGTCGAGAAGGACGGCGTGCTCGGCCGTCTCGACTGGGAGAAGTTCGACCTCGGGCAAGCCAACTGGGAATACACCGGCCTCGACAACTGGCGCCCCGACTACAACGGCGACGCCGTCTTCCTCAAAATCCACCGCCCGCCGCAGGCTTTGCCCGACCCGCGGCTCAACTGGGAGAACCCCTTCGCCTTCTACGACACGGACGGCGACGGCGCGAGCGAGATGGCGATGCGCTGGCTCGACCCCGGCTCGAACCAGCCGCCGGTCGAGAACGGCGTCGCCAAACTCTCCGGCGTCCTCGGCGAGGCGTTCGTCACCTTCGACCTCGACAACGACTCGGGGCGCGGCAACGAGACCGACTACGACATGACTTTGCGCGGCGCGGGCGGGCCGGGCGTCCCCTACAGGCAGTTCGTACACAAGTACCCGGCGCTGCGCGGCAACACGAAGTTCGACCCGTGTTTCAAGTGGAACAACTGGCGGCGTCTCGACGAGCTGATCTACATGCCGCACGAACAGAGCTTCGACAACTTCTTCAAGGCCGGTTGGGCGAGCATCTACTTCGTCTTCGACGAGGACGACGACGACCACCGTTGGGAGCGCGTCGAGATGTACTACCCGATGCACGGCTTCGGCGGGCCTGAGAACGAGGTTGACCTTTATTCGACCAAGCGCTGGCTGCGGAGCAACTACGACGCGGGGCAGGCGGCACCCGCCGAGGGCGAGCGCCCGGGCATCTCGGGCCACCCGCAGGCCGACTCGCTCGGCGACCGCGGCGAGTGGGACAGGGACAATTCGGGAAAGGGTAAGCTCTACGTCGGCGTCTTCGACCGGAAGTTTCATCTGGCCGGCGCCGAGTCGGGCGCGTGGCTGGTGGACAAGAACGCCGAGTACCACGGCGGCGTCAAGACGCCCTCGCCGAAGCCGCTCGCGCCGCGTGTCGAAGAGGTCGTGAAGTACACGGACACCGACGGCAACGGCTTCCTCGACACGGTCGAGTACGACTACGACGGCGACCGCAAGGTTGACTTGAAAATCTCGCTCCTCGACTACCGCACGGACGCGCGGCCGCACCCGGACGTGGCGACGGTCATCGACACGCAACGAGAAGGCTGGAAGGGGCTGCACGAGCAGTTCAAGCGCGCCGCCGAGCAGTCGTGGCAGGAGGCTTTGCAAGTCTACCGCGCGGCCTGGCGGCGCGGGCTGACCACGCCCGAGGCGGACGCGCTGGCCTTCGCCTCCACCATCGGCGAGCGCCACGACCACGGCTACTGGCTCAAGGAGAAGTTGTTCCGCGGGTTCCGCGCGAGGCTTCTGGAAGCGGCGCGTGCTGAGCCCGCGCGCGCCGCCACGTACGAAGCTTTAGGCAAGGAGCTGACGCGCCTCTACTACCTCGGCCTCTTCGACGAATACGCGCGCCGCATCGCGGAAGTGCCCGGCCGCTGAATGTCAGTGAAAACTCTTAGAGCGGTTTTCATCCGAGTGGTTAGCCGTGAGCTTTCAACACAGAGACACAGAAGCACAGAGACACAGCTTTGAAGACATAAGACATCTAGCTGTGTCTCTGTGTTAACGCCTCTCGGCTACAGGCAACTAGCGTAGAAAGGCTGTCGCGCTCCACAGGATCGGTGCCTGGCCGTGGAGGTCGCCGACGTTGCGCTTGCGATCCATGTAGTACTGGTAGTCGTTCTTCTTGTTCGTGCCCTCGCACACGTCGCTGATGTCGCCGTCCGCGTTGATGTATTTAATAAGCCCGAGCCAAGCCTTGCGCGCCGCAGGGCCGTAGGTCTTCTTGTCGAGCCAGCCCTCCCTCACGCCCGTCACCATCGCGAACGTGAACATGCCCGTGCTCGAAGTCTCGGGCCAGGACTCCGGACGGTCTATCAACTGGCGCCACATGCCGTCCGCGCCCTGGTGCTTCAAAAGCGTCGCCATCATCTTCCGGTAGCCGTCCATGACGCGCGCGCGGTTCGGATGATCCTTCGGTAAAGAGCGAAGCAACTCCGCCGTCCCCGCGGCCATCCAGCCGTTGCCGCGCCCCCAGAAGAAGGGCACGTCCGGCGCGTGGTAGAAGAGTCCGTTCGGCTGTTGCAGGCGGTCGAGGTAGGCGGCCATCTCGCGCCCCGCGCGGTCGATGTAGACGCGGTCGCCCGTCGCGCGGAAGGCTTGCGCTTGCAACGCCGTGATCATGTACATATCATCGATCCAGAAGCGCGTCTGCTGGCTCAAACCCTCTTTGAACGCTTGCTCGACCAACAGCCGGTCTTCGGGCTTGAGCGACGCGAGACGTTCTTCGGTCGGCGGCGCCCACTGCCGGTCGGCGATCTTCTTCCCGACGGGGAGGTAGCGCGCGTCGCGCGTCTGTATGTAAAGCTCGAAGGGGACGGCGCCGAAGACCGAAGGGTCTACGTGGTCGGCCGCGGGGATGAGGCTCGCCTCCGCGCCGAAGAGCGGCTCGAAACGCGCGACGAGCTTCTTTGTCAGCTCCGTGTCCTTGGTGACGCGCGCGAAGGTGAGCGAGCCGTACCACGCGCACGTCTCGGGGTAGGTGATGGTGCGCGGCGGCGTCGGCCTCATGAAGTTGAAGTGCGGCGAGGCGGCGAAGCGCTCCGCGACGCGCTTGCCGACCTCGCGCGGCGAGCTGCCCTTCGGCCAACTCTTGAAGTCCGACTGCGCCGCCGCCTTCAGCGCGAGCGATGCCGCTAAGGCCAGGGCGAAGGCCGCAAGGAACAAGCGTGCTCTCATCAACTGTTCTCCTTCTTTTTGCGTGGCTTCAGACGAAGTGCCGTTTCAGGGTCGGCGCCCGAGTTCGACGGTCAGCGTTTCGCCCTGCCTGATGAGGTGTGAACGGGCGAGCTTGCCGCCGTCGAAGACTTCAACCTTCAGTTTATCACCGGCGCGCGTGACCGAAAGGTCGAAGACGCCGCCGAACACTTCGCCCCGCGGCAGCGCGCGGTTGAGGAGAACGCGCGGCGTGGCGTCATCGCCGAACGTGAGCGCGAGGTGGTCGCGCGTCTTGTTCGGCGCGAAGCGCAGCATCGGGAAGATGACCTGCCGGCCGAGGATGAGCTTGCCCTTTTCGTCCACGCCGTAGGTGACGATGACCGAGACTCGTCGTCCGCTCATCTCGATGTGGTCTTGATGAGCCTTGCCCTGCTCGACCTCCCACTTGATGCCGCCGTCCGGGTCGAGCTGCCAGCGCGTCTGCGCGCGCACGCAGGGCTACGAGACGTGCAGAGACGCCAGCAATCAGGCCACAGCCAACAGCCTTGTCCGGTTCGGGAGCTTCATCGTCAGCCGAGCGAACTTACAGGTGAGCGCACGGGATATTACCTGTTACCGGTAATATTGCCAACGGGGTAAAAATCTGCCCCCGCCAAAATATTCTTGACTAATCGTTCCAGAAAGAGTATAAGTCTCGCCGAGGTTGAGGGACGACTGATGGCGAGGCACAAAGAGTTCGACCGCGACGAGGCGCTCCACCGCGCGATGGAGGTCTTCTGGTCGCGCGGCTACGAGGCCGCATCGGTCGGCGAACTCGTCAAGCACATGGGCATCAACCGGCAGAGCCTCTACGACACTTTCGGCGACAAGCACGCGCTCTACCTCGCGGCGCTCGACCGCTACCGCGAGGTCGAGGGGGCGAAAATGTTCGAGCTGCTGGAGCGGCCCGGCCCGGTCAAGCGGGCGCTCAGGCAGTTGTTCCAGGGCGTCGTCGAGGCTTCGCTCGGCGAGGGCGAGCGGCGCGGGTGCTTCGTGGGCAACGCCACGTCGGAGCTGGCCGGCCGCTGCCGCGCGACGGCCGAGAAGGCTTGCGGCAGCATGGCCGCGGCCGAAGAGGCGCTCTACCGCGCGCTGCTGCGTGGCCGGAGGGAAGGGGAGATCGGTGTGGGGCGCGACCCGCGCGCCGTCGCGCGGTTCCTCTACAGCAGCTTGCAGGGCTTACAACTCATGTCGAAGGCGACGCGCGACCGCAAGTCTCTGGAAGACGTGGTGCGCGTGACGCTCTCGGTGCTGGACTAAATTTTTTTGCCGGTTTCTGGAATGAATGTTCCAGAAATCAGAAGGATGGGGAGAGAGATGGCAGGCAAATTGGAAGGCAAGGTGGCGTTGGTGACGGGCGGCAACTCGGGCATCGGGCTGGCGACGGCGAAGGAGTTCGCGCGCGAGGGCGCGCGGGTCGTCATCACGGGGCGTGACGCGCGGACGCTCGGAGAGGCGGCGCGCGAGATCCGCGGCGAGGTGCTGGCGCTGCGCGCGGACGTTTCGAGCCTCGCAGACATCGACAAACTCTTCGCGGCCGTCGGGGAGAGGTTCGGACGCCTCGACGTGCTCTTCGTCAACGCGGGCATCGCGCCGTTTGCGTCGCTCGAAGAGACGACCGAGGAGCTGTTCGACCAGATCATGGACATCAACTTCAAGGGCGCTTACTTCACCGTCAAGAAGGCGCTGCCGCTGCTGGCCGACGGCGCCTCGGTTGTTCTCAACACGTCGGTCGTCGCGCACGTCGGGTTCCCGAACGCGAGCGTCTACTCGGCGAGCAAGGCCGCGCTCCTCTCGCTGGTGCGGACGCTCTCGGCCGATCTGGCCGGGCGCCGGATACGCGTCAACGCGGTCAGCCCCGGCCCCGTGGAGACGCCCATCTTCGGGCGGATGGGGCTCCCCGAAGAGGCGAAGCAGGGCTTCGGCGAGCAGGTGCCTTTGAAGCGCCTCGGACGGCCGGAGGAGATTGCCAAGGCGGTGCTCTTCCTCGCCGGCCCGGACTCGTCCTTCCTGTTGGGCGCGGAGATAATCGCCGACGGCGGCGTCGTCGGAGTTAAGGTGCCGGACGCGGCCGTCGCACAGGAGCCGGCGTTACGGGCCGAGGCGGCCTGAAGTCTGAAGGCCGACGAGACAGGGGAATCAACAAGCGAGAGGGAGAAACGTAGATGAAGTTGGGAATCATCGGTTCGGGGAACATCGGGGCGACGGCGGCGAGGCTGTTCGCGCGCGCGGGGCATGAGGTCGCGGTCAGCAACTCGCGTGGGGGCGCAGGGCTTGATTCGTTAATCGCGGAACTCGGCGACGGGGCGCGCGCGACCGGGATCGAGGAGGCCGCGCGCTTCGGCGAGGTGGTGCTGGTCGCCGTCCCCTTCGGTAAGTACGAGACGCTGCCCGCGGGGGCGTTCGAGGGCAAGGTGGTGATTGACGCCAACAACTACTACCCGCAGCGCGACGGGCAGTTCGCCGCGCTCGACGGAGGCGAGACCACTTCGAGCGAGCTGTTGGCCTCGCACCTGAAGGGCGCGCGCGTCGTCAAGGGCTTCAACACCATCTGGTTCGAGCACCTTAAGAATCAGGGCGACACGAGCCTGCCCGTGGAAGAGCGGCGCGCCATCTTCATCGCGGGCGACGACGAAGAGGCGAAGCGCACGGTGGCGCGGCTGATCGAAGAGATAGGGTTTGCCGCCGTGGACACGGGCTCGCTCGGCGAAGGCGGGCGACGCCAGCAGGTCGGCACTCCCGTCTATAACAAGGAGCTGAACGCGAGGGACGCCGCGCAAGTCTTATCGGCCGGCTGAAGCACTTTCTGAAAAACTTAACGGAGGAGAATATGGCAACGCTTTTCGACCCGCTCAGAGTCAGGCAAGGAGCTTCTGGCGGGCGGCCTCGCGGACGCCGTCGTCTATGGCACCAAGTTCATCTCCAACCCCGACCTGCCTAAGAGGTTCAAACTCGGCGCCCCGCTCAACGAGCCCGACCAGGCGACCTTCTACACGCCGGGCGAGCGCGGCTACACGGACTACCCGGCGCTCTCACAGGCGACGCAGGCGACGGCGTAAGTGACTTAAATACTATGTGCGCGGCGGGGCTAGACGAATTCGGCCCCGCCGCACTTATTTGCGTCTGGACGCGCCGCCGCGCGGCGGGTTAAAAATATTTCGAAAAAAAAGTTGCCGCATGTGTCGATCTCGCCGCCCCTCGTTCGTCATGTATGTAGAGGGCGGGTTTGAGCCCGAAAAATTAAAAGGAGAGATTCACAATGCGTTTCATGGTCATCGTCAAGGCGAACGAAGAGTCGGAGGCGGGCGTCCTTCCCGACGCGAAGATTCTGGGCGAGATGGGCAAGTACAACGAGCAGTTGGTGAAGGCCGGTGTGATGCTCGCGGGCGAGGGGCTGCACCCCAGCTCGAAGGGCGTGCGCGTCAGGTTCGAGGGAGGGAAGCGGATGGTCATCGACGGCCCCTTCGCCGAGACGAAGGAGCTGATCGCGGGCTACTGGCTCTGGCAGGTGAAGTCGAAGGAGGAGGCCATCGAGTGGCTCAAGCGCGCCCCCTTCGACGGCGGCACGGAGGTCGAGCTGCGGCAGGTCTTTGAAACCGAGGACTTCGGCGCGAACCTCACGCCCGAGCTGCGGGAGCAGGAGGAGCGTCTGCGCGCGCAGATAGAAGAGAACAAGGGTTAACCACAGAGAGACAGAGGCACGGCCTTGAGCATTTCAAATTTGAAATTGTTCGGGCCGTGCCTCTGTGCCTCTGTGATTAACTCCTTTTCATCGACGAGCTTTAGACGTTCATGGTGGCGACCAACGACACGCACCGCACGGTCGAGGCCGTCTGGCGGATCGAGTCGGCGAGACTCATCGCCGGGCTCGCGCGCGTCGTGCGCGACGTGGGGTTGGCCGAAGAGCTGGCGCAGGACGCGCTCGTCGTCGCGCTCGAACGCTGGCCCGAGTCGGGCGTGCCGGACAACCCGGGCGCCTGGCTGATGGCCGCCGCCAAGCGCCGCGCCATCGACCTGCTGCGCGCGCGGACGCTGCACGAGCGTAAGCACGAAGAGCTGGGGCGCGAGCTGGAGGCTCTGGAGAGAACCGTGCCTGACTTCGACGCGGCGCTCGACGACGAGGTGGGCGACGACCTTCTGCGGCTCGTCTTCACGGCCTGCCACCCGGTGCTCTCGACGGAGGCGCGCGTCGCGCTCACGCTCCGTCTGCTCGGCGGCCTGACGACCGAGGAGATCGCGCGCGCCTTCCTCGTCCCTGAGCCGACGGTCGCGCAGCGCATCGTCCGCGCCAAGCGGACGCTCACGGAGGCCCGCGTCCCCTTCGAGACGCCGCGCGGGGCTGAGCTGGCCGCGCGCCTCGCGTCGGTGCTCGAAGTCATCTACCTCATCTTCAACGAGGGCTACACGACGACCGCCGGCTCCGATTGGGTGCGGCCGGCCCTCTGCGAGGAGGCTTTGCGTCTCGGCCGCATCCTCGCGGAACTCGCCCCGCGAGAGCCGGAAGTCCACGGCCTCGTCGCGCTCTTGGAGATACAGGCGTCGCGCCTGCGCGCGCGCGTCGGCCCAACGGGCGAGCCGGTGCTTTTGCTCGACCAGAACCGCGCGCGCTGGGACTGGCTCCTCGTCCAACGCGGCCTCGCGGCGCTCGGGCGGGCCGAAAGTCTGGGCGGCGCGCTCGGCCCGTACGCGCTACAGGCCGCCATCGCCGCCTGCCACGCGCGGGCGCGCACGGCCGAGGAGACTAACTGGGCGCGCATCGTGGCGCTCTACGACGCGCTCGCCGAGCTGGTGCCTTCGCCCGTCGTGGAGTTGAACCGCGCGGTCGCCGTCTCGATGGCGTTCGGCCCCGCGGCCGGTCTCGAACTCGTCGATGAATTGGCGGACGAGCCGTCGCTCAAAAACTATCACCTCCTGCCGAGCGTGCGCGGCGACCTCCTCTTCAAACTCAACCGCTTCGAAGAGGCGCGCGCCGAGTCCGAGCGCGCCGCCTCGCTCACCCGCAACACGCGCGAGCGCGAACTGCTTCTAGCCCGCGCTCGTACGCCGTCGAAACCTTAGCCCACATCCCGCCCGGACACACGCTCGATCAGAACAGAGTCGCCGAACTCGTGCGTCAGGTAGCCGCGTGCGTCAAGCTCGGCGGTCGTGCGCCGGAGCGTCTCGTCGTCGAGGAAGGCACGGAGCAGTTCGTAGTGACTCGTCCCCGCTTCGTGCGTGCCGGAGAGGATTGCATCAACCACGCGCAGGCGGCTGTCAGGCCCGAGGCGTTGCGTGGCGACGCCATCGCCCGCGCGCACGTTGCCGTCCGTTGAAGCGGAGTGTTCAAGAGCGCGCACGACCGTTGTGCCGACGGCGACGACGCGCCCGCCACGAGCCTTTGCACAGTTGATGGCGTCGGCGGTCGCTGAGGGGATGCGGTAGGGCTCGTCGAAGGGGAGGAGCCGGTCAAGCTCTTCGTCGCCGGTGGACGAGATGCCCGCGGCGTGCGTGATCGTCTCGAACTCGACGCCGCGCGTGCGCATTGACGCAAGCGCGCGCCAGTCGAGCGCGAAGCCCGCGGACGGCGGCTCGAAGGCGACGGGCAGGCCGGCGATGCGCGTCCACACGTCCCAGAGCGCGAGCGGCTCGCGGAGGTGCGCGTACTGTATGGGCCGCCCGTGGCGCGCGAGCCCCGCCCACACTTCATCAGGCGTCCCGTCGAATAAGAGCGAGACGAGACGCGCATGACCGAGAGTGCATTCAACGGTCACGCGGAGCGGGCCGAGGACAAGGCGGTCGCCGTCGGAGAGCATGGGCGGTGCCGGTCGGTCTTCGGTGCGCGTGTGGAAGTCGCCCTCGCCGAAGACGACGGCGCTGAAGCGGTTCACGTCTTCCGGCTTGAGCGAAGGGCGACCCGCCAGACGAACCTCGCCGGGCGCGCCCGTCGGGCCGTGTGTGCCGCGCAGGCTCGCGGGGAGCGTCGCCGCGTCGTTGGCGACGACGAGGTCTCCGCGGCGCAGGAATTCGACTAAGGCCGAGCGCGGCGCGTGGCCTATGTGTCGGCCCGCATCGACGACGAGGAGCCTCGCGTCCGGCGGGCGTTGCGCCGGTCTGGTCGCGGCGATCATCTGTTCGCTCCTTCCAGTTCTTGAACAGACTGTGCGAGCGCGGCGGCGACAGCGTCGGCGAGTTCGCGCGCGGCCTGCTCGGGTCGCTTGAGTGTCGAAGGGTCTGCGTCGGGGATGGCCGCCGCGTGCATCGGCGTGTCCATGTCGCCGGGGTCGAGCGAGAGGAAGTGTACGTGGTCGGCCGCGTGCTCCTCGCCCCAGACGCGGCTCAAGTGATGCAGCGCGGCCTTGCTCGCGCCGTAAGCGCCCCATCCCGGATACGCGTTGACGGCCGCGTCGCTTGAGATGTTGAGCACGACCACCCCGCGCCCCTCGCGCGCCGAGGCCGCCAGCGCCCCCATCAAAGCCTTCGTCAGACGGAACGGCCCGAGAACGTTCGTCGCGAACGCGCGCTCAAGGTCTTCGCACTCCGTGTCGGAGAGCATCGCCAAGGGCACCGGCCCGAGGTCGGACGCGTTGTTGACGAGCACGTCGAGCCCGCCCAGCTCGCCGACGACCTGCAAGGCGATGGGGTAGATGTCCTCCTTCGAAGCGACATCGCCCGCGATGCCGTGCGCGCCCGCGTTCTCGCGCGCGACCTGTTCGACCCGCTCGCGCGTGCGCGCGACGAAGGCGACACGCGCGCCGCGCCTCAGCAGCTCGCGCACGAGCGCGAGCCCCAGCCCCGAAGTCCCGCCGGTGACGGCGACGCGCAGGCCGTCGAACGGGTTGACCACATTTGATCTGTTTGAAGAGAAGCCGGAAGAGATAGTCACGATTCGGCCACCGTCCTTTCTAAAGAAAAACCTTTACTAAGGCAGAGGTTAGCACGGGGACTTGACTTTGTAAAGTCTTTTCTTTAGAAAGGTCGTATGACCCGCGAAGTGAGACAGACGGGCGAGCGCAAGACGCGCCGCGCCATCGTCAAACTCCTGAAGACCGAAGGCCCGCTCGGCTCGGCGCAGTTGGCCGAGCGCCTGGGGCTCACCGCGATGGCGGTGCGGCTCCACCTCTACGCGTTGCAGGGCGAGGGGCTGGTGACGGCGGAAGACCGGCCCGTGCCCGTGGGGCGCCCGGCCAAGTCCTGGCGGCTTACGCGCGAGGCCGACCGGCACTTCCCCGAGGCGTACGCGGAGCTGAGCGTCGCACTCATCGACGCCATGCAGGAGACCTTCGGGGCCGAAGGTTTGAACCGCGTGCTCGCCTCACGCTGCGCGCGGCAGCGGGCGGACTACAAGCAGCGCGTACGCCCGGCCGACTCGCTTGAGAAGAGATTGAAAGACCTCGCGCAAGTCCGCACCGAGGAGGGCTACATGGCCGAGGTGCGTGCGGAAGAGGAGGGCGGCGGCTTTCTGCTCGTCGAGAATCACTGCCCTATCTGCGCCGCGGCGAACGCGTGCCAGGGGTTCTGCTCGACGGAGCTTGACCTGTTCCGCACGGTGCTCGGCCCCTCGGTCGAAGTCGAGCGCGTCGAGCACATCGTCTCCGGCGACCACCGTTGCGCCTACCGCGTCCGCCCCAAAACGCGAGCCCGTAAAAAATGACCACCAACGAAGTCGCGCGCCTGCGGCTCGACAAGCAGGGCATCGGGGTCAGCCGTTTTGAGAACCCGGCCGACGTGGTGCGTTGGTTCGGCGCCGTGCAGGCGCAGGACTATCTCGGGTCTTTGTGGGCGCTCGGACTCCGCCTGCCGGGGGCGGTTGAAGCCGAGGTCGAGCGTGCCGTCGCCGACCGTTCAATCGTGCGCACGTGGCCTCTGCGGGGCACGCTCCACTTCGTGGCGGCCGAGGACGTGCGCTGGATGCTGTCGCTTTCGGGGGCGCGCACCGTCGCGCGCGCGGCGGGCAGGCACAGGCAGCTCGGGTTGGACGAGGCGACGTTCGTTAAGAGCAGGCGAGTGATTGCACGCGCGCTCGAAGGCGGCAGGCAGTTGACTCGGCCGGAGGTGGCCACGGCGCTCGAACGAAACGGCGTCAAGACGGACGGGCAGCGGCTCATACATCTTCTGAACAGGTCTGCGCTTGAGGGTTTGACCTGTTGCGCGGCGAGGCGCGGCAAGCAGTTCACGTTCGCGCTCCTCGACGAGTGGGCGCCTTCAGGTAAGAGCTTGACGCGCGAAGAGGCTCTGGCGGAACTCGCCGGGCGGTACTTCGGAAGCCACGGGCCTGCGACGTTGCAGGACTTCGTGTGGTGGTCGGGATTAACCACGGCCGACGCGCGGGCAGGGCTTGAGCTGGTAAGGGAGCGCTTACGGCGTGAAGTTTTCGACGGCGTAACTTACTGGCTCTCATCCTCGAAGCCTACTGCGTTTGAAGGGCAGCTCGCCGCGCACCTGCTGCCGGCCTTCGACGAATACACGGTCGCTTATAAAGACCGCGGCGCCGTCCTCCACCCTTCGCACACACGACGGCCCGACGCGGCGACCGCCGTCCTCGGCCCGACGATCATTCTTGAAGGGCATGCCGTCGGCACTTGGAAGCGGACGTTGAGGCGGGACGCTGTGTTTATCGAGACGAGCCTTTGGAAGACGCTCAAGAGGGCCGAGCGCAACTCTCTCGACGAGGCCGCGCAGAGGTACGGCGAGTTCCTTGGCCTGTCGGCCGTCGTCACATAAAGCATCCGTTACACGACGCCGGCAAGGACGTAATTAATACCCGGAGGTCTCTTAAATCATGAGTGAAGCTTTGCGTTTGGAAGAGGCCGTGGCGATCCTCGAACGGACGCCGTCGGCTGTCGGCGCGTTGCTGGATGGCGCGCCCGGAACCTTTGTGCGCGCGACGGAGGGCGAGGGCACGTGGTCGCCGTACGACGTGGTCGGGCACCTCGCGCACGGCGAGCGCGCCGATTGGCTTGAGCGCACGCGGCACATCCTTTCCGGCGACCCGCGACCGTTCACACCGTTCGACCGCACGGCGCAGTTCAGAGAGAGCGAGGGTAAGTCTCTCGGCGAACTTCTCGCGGACTTCGCCGAACTCCGCCAACGTAACGTGGCCGAGCTGCGCGAAATGAATCTCGGCGAGGGCGACCTCGTGCGGACGGGGCGGCACCCGGACTTCGGCGAGGTCACGCTCGGGCAGTTGCTCGCGGCGTGGGTCGTCCACGACCTCGACCACGTGGCGCAGATCGTGCGGACGATGGCGAAGGTCTATACGGACGTGGTCGGGCCCTGGGCGGCTTACCTTTCGATTCTGCGGGACAGGCAGAGGTAGTTACGGCCCGATGCGTTTGAGCGCGGCCGTGGCGTTGGTGTTCTGCGGGTTCAGCTCAAGCGACCTCTTGTAATTCTTAATTGCCGGCTCGCGCTCGCCCGCGGCGAGGTAGGCTTCGGCGAGGCTGTCGTAGGTGTTGAAGCCCTGCGGGTACGCCTCGACGTTGAGCTTGAAGATTTCGACCGCATCCTTCGCGCGCCCCGCAAACAGCAGTTCGTAGCCGAGCGCGTTCAACTCCGGCTCGCCGAAGTCGTAACGCGCGGGCTCACCCTTGCGCAGCTCGCGGTACTGTGTGAGCGCCGCCTCGACGCCGCGCTCCCTGATGGTCTTGCGGAGCGGGGAAGAGATGGAGTTGACGGGTGGGTGTTTGAACCACTCGATTGTCCGGCGCAGGCGGTCTTCGTGGTTGCGCGTGACGAAGTGGTCGTCGCGCGCGTAGACGACCAACTCGTAGAGGTTGCCGGCCTCCTCCATCTTCCGCGCCAGCTCCAAAGCGTGGTTGGGCGAGACGGACGGGTCGGCGCCGCCCTGAAAGATGAGCAGGGGCACGGTCAGCTTCTCGGCCCAGCGGACGGCCGAGCGCTCCAACATGTTCTGTTCGAGCCGAGCCTCGCCGCCCGCCCAGTTCGACGCGATGCGGTCGCGTGCGCTTGGGTTCTCTTGGAAGCTGAGCCAGAGGTCTGTGGGCGCGCCGACGACCCCCGCCGCGCGGACGGGCGCGCCGCGCCGGATGGCCTGCAAAGTCATCTGCGCGCCGCGCGAGAAGCCGAACATGTAGACGCGCCCCATGTCCACGTAGCCGAGCGCGCGCGCGAGCGGGAAGAGGTTGAGCACGTCGTCCGTGTCCGCGCCCCCGACCTCGTCCTTCCCCTCGCCGCCGTCGTAGCCGCGGTACTGCGAGGCGAGCACGACGAACCCCTCAGAGGCGAGCCGGTGCATCTCGTAAAAGTGCTGGTAGTTCGCGGCCGTGATGATCGTGTCGCCGCCCGCGCCGCCGCGGTTCCAGATGACGGCGGGCAGTCTCTTCCCCGCCGTCTCCTTCGGCTTGTAGATGAAGCCCGATATCTTGAGCCCGTCGCTCATGTACTTGATCTTGAGCAGTTCGAGGTCGGGCGAGTTGTGCACGCGCTCGATCCCTTCGCGCCCGTAGAGCTGCCTGAATCTTTCGGGCACCTGCTCGAACGCGGGCAGCGCGAACGGCGCCTGCTCGACGATCTTCCCGTCGTCCTTCATCCCACCCTGCGCGAGCGCGTACGTGTGCAGGAGCGCGAGGCACAACAGTGTGAGCGCGTAACTCAGTCTCTTCAAAAGCATCTTCGTCAAAACTCCTTGCCGGCGTGATGTCGTGCGGTCGCGGGGGAGGGCGTGTGTCTTCCGGAAGTGAGTGAAGTAAGCCTGACATTCACCCCTCAGCCTTCCGGCTTTCACACGCCCCCTCAGAAGGCATCTTGAAGCCGCGGCCGACCGCGGGTCTTTCAAGCGCCGTGAAATCTTGTAAAAGTTTATGAAATCGCTTAGAAGTGTCTCGGTTTCCCCGCCGGGTAGGAGAGTCAGCAGGAAGTTTTCGCCATGGAGCAGACGACCGACAGAGTTTACGAGTTCGGCCCTTTCCGCCTGGAACCCCTGCGCCGCGTGCTGCTGCGCGATGGGAGCCCCGTGGCGCTGACGGCTAAGGTCTTCGACACGCTTCTTGTCTTCGTCGAGCGGCGCGGGCGCGTCGTCGCGAAGGACGAGCTGATGTCGGCGCTGTGGCCCGACACGGCGGTCGAGGAGAACAACCTGACGCAGCACATCTCGATGTTGCGCAAGGCGCTCGGCGAGCGCGCCGAAGGGCGGCGCTACGTCGTGACCGTGCCCGGGCGCGGCTACAGCTTCGTCGAGCCCGTGCGCGAGGTGGCGGCCGAAGTCTTTGAGGAGCGCCCTGCG
Organism: uncultured Pyrinomonadaceae bacterium; assembly: GCA_964246655.1. Classification (GTDB taxonomy): domain Bacteria; phylum Acidobacteriota; class Blastocatellia; order Pyrinomonadales; family Pyrinomonadaceae; genus QHXN01. Next base: position 723 of record CAXTSK010000025.1, on the reverse strand, counting down.
GGGCGGCGCGAGGAGGCCGCACTGGCGGAGGCCGCGGCAATCACTGTCGGCGCGTCGCGCCCGCCGAGGTCGGCGTTGGCGCTCGCACTATGCGTGGCGGTCATCTCCACCACCGCGGCCGTTTACCTGTGGGTGGGGCGAGGGGAGCCGGGTCAACAAGGTCAGGCGGCGCCCGCGTCGAAGCCGGAAGAGGCGTGGCGCGCGCGGAGGCACACGACCGAGGTCTTCGAGGCGCACGAGGCTTACCTGCGTGGGCGCTACTTCTGGAACAAGCGCAACCCGGAGGGCGTCGAGAAGAGTGTCGAGCACTTCCGCCGCGCCATCGAGCTTGACCCGACCTACGCCGCGGCCTACGCGGGGCTCGCCGACGCGTACAGCGTGCTCGGCAACTACCGTTACGGCTCGCTTCCCTTCGACGAGTGTCTGCGGCGCGCGCGCGCCGCGGCGAGGTGGACGAAGAGCTGGCCGAGGCGCACGCCTCGCTCGCGCTCGTCAAGGCTTACCACGAGCGGGACGCCGAAGGCGCCGAGCGCGAGTTCCGCCGCGCCATCGAGCTCGACCCCGCGTACGCGACGGCGCACCACTGGTACTCGGACTTTCTGTTCATGGTCGGCCGCGCGGACGAGGCGCTGGCGGAGGCCGTCCGCGCCTCAGAGCTCGACCCGCTCTCGCCCATCATCTCGACGACCGTCGGCGAGCGCCTCTTCTTCGCGCGCTCGTAGT
>CAXTSK010000024.1:0-20164 GCA_964246655.1 uncultured Pyrinomonadaceae bacterium | reverse complement strand
CACTGTCATTTTACTCTACTCGTTAATCCACTTCTTGATGTAGCGTCCATATAGGAGCGTGTTTCTCGCCGAATTGATTCTGCACTTTCAAGCAAGCCGCCCCAGCACCCGCGCCCCTAACAAGTCGAGCTTCCTGCGCCCGTACGTCTGCCGCTTGACTAACTTCAGCCACTAACTTCAGCCGATGTGTCTACCTTTCGATAATGTTATCCGACGCGGCGATGATGCACAGGCTCGTCAGCTCTGCCGTCTCCTCCAATCTCACCTTTCTGGACGGCGCGGGTAACCCACCGCACGGGTTACCCTTTACGGACTACCCGGAGAGAAGTATCATCCGGTCACTCAGTGACCTGCGGATTGCACGCCACCCGACACCTCCCAGTCTTCACTTTGCCAGGGAAGGATTAGAGCCGTGAGTGAGCACTCAAGAAGACTCGCGTATGCCCTGTTAGCTCTCATACCCTTACTGGCATTGGTTGCGACCCGGTCGTTGAATCACACCAGTGGGAAGGCTCTTGACCGTAGTGCAATGCTAAAGCAAGAGAGTTCCCCTCCGGCGTTGAGCGAGCGGATAAGCGTGCGTGCCGCCGGCCGAGGTCATCCATCCATCAACTTCCTTGACGGTCACGGCCTGCCAACGACCTATACGGGCGAGGCCCCGGCTACCGGAGAGTTTAAGGGTGACGCGGGTCAACCCACTTCGTTAACCTCCTCGGCGGATTGCCGATAGTCACGCAACCCGTGACCATAGATGGCAGTGGCTCGCCATCCGGGCGTGTGGAGCTGGCGGGCGCCGGCGCCGGCTTGATTATCAGCGGTGGAAGCAGCGTGGTGCGCCGAATGGTGCTCAATCGATCTTCCGGCATTTTCCTGTCCGGTAATGGAAACAACATCATTGAAGAAAATTATCTGGGCACGGATATTAATGGTACTGCTGCTTTGGGCGGCGAGAATGGTGTCGTAATAACGTCCGGTAACGGCAATACGATACGTTTCGATCAGTATTTCGCTTAGAGGAACGCCAAGCAATAAAGTGCTCGTCCAACTGCGACCGTGGACGAGTGGCCACATCAGCCAAAGCGGTAGATAGACAGGCCGACAAATAATCTTGTGAAGAGCATATAAACACAATGCGTTTGCCGGGGGCTGTTCTCTGATTGTTCACTCTTCAAGCAGTCTCACGTCAAAGGTCATAGAGCTGAGCGTTGAGTCAGTCAGTCTCTGTCACTCGCAGACCACGGCGAAGGCAACCTAGAGGCGGTGAACATGTTGAGGAAGGGTCAGGTTAAAAGGCTAGCCGGGAAGGATGCACAAGGGCAGGCGAAGTTCGTCCAAAGCCTATTCGATGTGGCCGCATAGGCATGGAGCTCTTCACGACATTCCTTGCCTCGAATCAATCTTTGCCACGGAACCCTCTTCAGTTGCTCACAAAGAGCATGCGGTTGGGAGTCCCTTGCCCTACTTCACTGATGACGCCGTTGGTCGAGGCGCCGACCAGCGCGGAGCGGACGGCGGCGGGCGAGGCAGACCGATGGCTCTGGAGATAGAGTGCCGCAGCCCCCGCGACGTGCGGGCTAGCCATCGACGTTCCCGAGAGCGTCCTGATCAACAGCTCGCCGCCGATCCATGTTGAAGTAATCTGCACCCCCGGCGCGAACAGATCGACCGCGGGCCCCCAGTTCGAGAAAGTCCCGCGCCGGTCGAGCATGTCGGTCGCGGCCACCGTGATCGCCTCGGGCAAACGCCCCGGCGAGCAGAGCCGCGCGGCGGCGGCGGCGTTGCCCGCCGCCACGACGTAGGTCACGTTCGCCCGGATGGAGTTCCTGACCGCAACATCGACGCTGCTCTCGGCGGCCCCGCCGAGGCTGATGTTAGCCACCGCCGGGCTCTCGCGCTGCGCCGGCTGCTGCCGGTGCCAGGTCACCCAGTTGACTCCGTTGATGACATCCGACCAGGTGCCCGAACCCGAGCAGCCGAGGACGCGGACGCCGAACAGGCGCACGTTCTTAGCCACGCCGAAGGTCGAGCTGCCGATGGTGCCGGCGACGTGCGTCCCGTGACCGTTGCAGTCGAGGCCGTTCTCGCCGAGGGCGTCGTAAGCGGCGGATGCACGCCCCTTGAAATCGGCGTGCGCCGGGTAGATGCCCGTGTCGATGACGTAGGCGTTGACGCCCTGGCCGTTGGCCGCAAAGGTGTAGGTGCGGCTCAGGGGGAGGTAGCGCTGGTCTATCCGGTCGAGACCCCAGGGCGCGTTGAGCTGCGGGCCCGAGCCGTTGTAAGGGTCGGTCATGACGATGGGGTCGTTGTCCGGCGTGCCCACCGGATCGACGCTGACCATCCCGTCCTCTTCGACGAACGCTACGCGCGAGTCTCCGCTCATGGCGATGGCCGTCGGCTCGTCTGCGTTCAGACGGAACCCCTTGAGCGCCTCGCCCCAAGTCTGCTGGCGCGTGCCGCCATAGGTCTGTGTCAGAGCGTTCGCCGTCGCCACCACCTGCGGGTCTTCATCCGGCGTCGTGGCGATTGTAGTGGTCGCATCTGCTGCGTTCGCCCCTAGACTTAACTGAGAGGCAGACGCCGCGGTTCCTATGGCGTCCGGTGCGGCGTTCGTGTACGCGAGCGAGTCGGATGAAGGAGTCGTCCCCACCGGGATGGGTGTGGGCGCGGGTGTCGCATCGACGATGGGGTCAAAATTCGTCGTGGTGAGCACGACGATGTAACGGTTCGGAATCGGATTGGCGACCCTGCGAAACTTGTCAGCCGTCGTCGAGGTCTGGCCCGCGCTCGAAAGTGTTGGGGAGCCTCCCAGTGATAAGAAGACGATAAGCAGTTGTATCAACCTCTTTCGCATGAGACCTCTCCTGAGCGAGATTGAGCAGTCAGGGATGTGTTGAGGTGAGCGCGGGACTCCCTCACCCTTGAGCACGGAAGCGGCTCCCTTGAAGACCCGGACGGATTTACTGGTTAATGACTTGATAGGGGGCTCTCGGAGGCCACGTACCACCACCCGTAATTAATTCCGTTTTGAGTATAACCTCGGGCCGGGGAAAGCAGCGTGGCATTTTCGGAAAGCGGGCGGACAGATGTAACCGACCCGGCGCGAATGCGGGGCATGCCGGGTCTCAAGTTCTTAGCTCTCGGTCGATGTTTTCAGCGCGAGCGACGCGGTCATCGTCAGCAGGGCCAGGATGCCTGGGAGCAGCAGAAAAATCCCCAACCAGCCGAGAAAATATAAGCCTATCGGCACCTTCAAGAGCATCGCGGCGGTCTGGTAAACGAGCGCGGCCCCTCCCAGCCAGACCAGGATTCGTCCCGCCGGGTTGCGGCTCAACACCTGGAAGTAAGCCCCCGTAGCGACGAAGAGGGCCGCGCAGGTCGAGATGCTGAACAGTCCCAGATAGTCCGCGGGAGCCGTGGCGGGTCGCATGACGTACAGGGCAAGGGCCAGCCCCACCAATCCCGTCGCAAGCCCGCTGCCCAGCTCGAATATTCGAACAAACTTCATGTGTCGAAGCACCTCCGTCTCTGTTTGTCGTCGGCTCCGAAGCGACCCGGTCGCCACTGCGCGCGTGGGTTCAGGCATAGGTGTGCAGCGCTGCGGCGAGTGTGCGGGGGATCGGCGCTGCCTCCAGCTTATCGCCCCTTCTCGTCATGCAGGCGATCTGCTGTTCGCCGCGCGCGACCAGTTCTTCACCCGAAGCGGTCGTCCGCCAGTATTCAAAGTTCATGGTCACGCGGTTCTGCACGAGCGCGCCGAGCCGCATCCGAATCAGCACCTCGTCGAAGGCGTTTAGCTCGTTGAAGTATTCGCAGGAGCAGCGCGTCGTGACCAGACAGAGACCTTCGGCGAGTTGCGCCAGCACGTCCGGGGCGTGGTCGCGCAGGAAGAACTCACGGCAACGACCCTGCCAACGGATGTGGCTGGCGTAATAGACGTTCCCCACCAGATTCGTCTCTTCGAAGCCGACGACGTGCCGGTACTCGTAAGCTTTCGTCTTCAACGCAGCAGCAGTCATCTCAACAAACCTTTCCGGCGAGCACCGCGAAGACCAACCTCTCTCCGGAGCCGAGCAACTCGGCCGGGTAGGTCAGCAGGAGGTGAGGCGGCGCCTTCAGACTCACCCACTCGCCGTCGGCGACGCCGGCCAGCGTGAGCGGGGCGTTCTCCATCGCCCCGACTTTCTTCAAGCACTCGCCGGCCGCCCAGACGCGCGTGGCGGCCGTATCGAGGTCGTCGCCCGAGAGTCGCGTCAAAAGCTCTGCCAGCGCGAAACGCTCCGCGCCGAGCAGGTCGCGCCACACGGAGGGCTCGCGCGCGGCCACTGCCTCCGCGTCACAGGCGAGGGGCTGACCGTCTACGACCGCGAGCGTCAGGTCGCGCGCGTGCGACAGCGAGACGTACTGGCGGGACGAAAGCTCCGGCTTGCCGTCGGGCCGTCGCGTCACGCGAACGCCGGCAGGGACTAGCCGGCGCACGGCCCGCTCGCTGCGCCGGCGGCGCCCTGCGACCGAGGCATCCTGCTCAACGAACGCCTCCACGGCCACACGGATGCCGGAGCCGGGAACGAGCTCCCGCATGCGTCGTTCGAGGTGCGGCCCGAGCAGCGGCGCGGCCCACTGCCCTTGATACGCGGCCCCGCCGACGGCACGAAGCAGAAGTCCCTCCCATCGCTCCCAAACGCGCCCGTCCGTCCCTCTGACCTCGACATCGTAGGTGAAGGTCTGGCCGTCGAAAGACCTTTCGCGCGCGTGGACGAGACAGTCGTCGGTCGTTTGCCGCGGCGCTATCGACAGACGCTCGACGCCGACGGGAAGAATCGTGGCGCGCGGGACGCAACTCTGGATGGCGTGAATCGTGGCGTCGCGGCGGCCGGGGTCTCCGAGCAACAACGCGCCGGGGATGTAAGGCCCGAACCATTTCGTGAAGCCGTCGCGCTCGATCTCGGCGACGCATTCGGTCGAAGTCAGATGTTGATAACGGCGTACGCGCTGAAAACGTCCCTGATGAAACAGCAATTGACCGTAAAGGTCGCGTGCAGGCTCAAGCGCGACGGCGGGAAGCTCCGTCGAGTTCATCTCAGCCGCGCGCACGTCGGCGGCAGGGATTGTCTCTTCAGAACGCTTCTCGGGGAAGCGACAGACGGCGCGGAAGTGATCGACCTGAAACGCCGTCTGCTCGCTGCGCAACACGACTTCGACCTCGCCGGTCTCGCGTGCGAGCGCCGCGACGCGAATCAGTGTCGAGCCGTCGGGCGGCACCGACACGGGCCGCTCGAACTTCACACTCTCGAAGCACGGGGGAACGTTCAAGCCGGTAAGCGCGTGGGCCGCCTGCGCCATCGCCTCCAGGCCCATCACGGCCGGGAAGAGTTGCTCGCCCTGAAAGACGTGGTCGCGCAGGTACGGGTCGGTCTCGACCGACAGTCTGGCCTCCGCGACCAGCTCGATGCCGGGATAGTGAACTTGACACTCTTCGAGGAAGCGCAGGAGCGGCAACTCCGTCTGCTCAAGCCGGAGCGTCGGGGGCAGGCCGAAGCGTCCTGTGACGAGCACGGCCCCGGCGCTCAGTTGATGATCGAGTAGACGGCGCAGCGTCCCGATGCCTTCATCGACGGAGATGGGTGTGATGCCCTGCCGGATCAAGGCATCGACGCTCCCCAAACGCTGCCCCATCCCGACGCCCGACCAGACCGACCATTCGACGGCGAGGCAACGACAATGCGCGTGCGCTGCCTGCCACTCGGCGGTCAGGTCAGTCAGCCACTCGTTGGCGACGGCGTAGTCGGCCTCGCCGCGCATCCCCGTGCGCGCGATGAGCGAGCCGAAGGTCACGAAGAGGCGCAGACGTGCAGGGTCGAGTGCTGCGAGGACGTTGCGTGCTCCGCACACCTTCGGGGCCAGCGTGCGCCGAAACGTCTCTTCGTCCAACTCGCTGAGTGGGCGAGGCGTGTTCACACCGGCGCCGTGCAGGACGGCCGTGACAAAGCCCATCTCCGTTTCAACCCGCGCGATAGCTTCGCGCACGGCTGTGGCGTCGGTCACGTCGGCGGCGACGTAACGGAAGCGGATACCGGCGGCCGCCATCCTTTCAAGGTTGGCGGAGAGTTCGGGGTCGTCGGCCGGTTGCGAGCGACCCAGCAGGGCCAAGCCGGCGCCCGACTCCAACGCGAGCGCGAGCGCGCATTCGGCCGCGATGCCCTTTCCGCCCCCGGTGACCAGCATGAGATCGTCTGCGCCGAGTTGCACCTCTGAGGGCGTCGTGGGAAGTGGCAGAGGTCGCAGCACCGGAACGCGCCGGATGCCTGCCTCGTCGTAGAAGGCTTCCGCGTAGTCGGCACAGCCTTGTGCCTCGGCCAAAACCCATTCGACGCTGCGTGGATGACCGAGCGGCACGTTCACGACCGCGACGCACGTCCCCGGCAGCTCAAGTTTGAGCGAACGCGCGAAGGCCGCCGCGCCGCGTCCCTGTTGCACCAAGACGAAACGGCCGGAGCCCTCTTCGGCGACGGCCCGTGCGCCTTCCAGCAGCAGAGACAGATGGCACTCGTCCATCTCCGGCGGAAGATAGACGACCACACCGCCGCCTTCGACGCGTGCGAACGCCTCGCGCAGTCGCGGCGCGAGGGAGCAGTTCTCAGTAGCGATGACTCGCCAAGCGCCGCCGACGGCAGGCAAGAGAGGCGGACGCAGAGTCTGCTCCGAGAGTTCGACCGTGAAGCTGCGAACCCACGCGGCCACGCCCGGCGCGTTGTCCGTCGGCGGGAAGGGGACTGCACCGCCGGCCGCCATCTCCTCCAAAGCCCTCGCCATCTCCGCGACAGTGGCGAGCGCATACTCGGTCGGCGCCGTCGGTGGCGCCAGCCCGAGACGGCGCGCCGCTTCGACGACAACCTGGCTGACGGTGAGCGAGTTGAGATGAAGATCGCCCAACAGACGGTGGTCGTCACACACGGCCTCGGGCGGCAGCTCGGCACGTTCCGCCACGAGCAGGCGCACGAGTTCCAAAGCGCCCTCGGTCGTCGCGCCCGTTGCAGGCATGTCCGGCGAGGGATGCATATGAGGAGACTCTTCCGACTCGTCGCTTTCCACAAGCGTCAACGGTTCAGTACCGTCGGAGAGTGGGGCCTGCTCGCATGGGTTTCGGAAGAAATGCGGCTGCCAGTCGAGTTTGAAAGGGCGTGTGTAGCGGCCCGAGTAGAGCGCCGTGCGGTCGAGCGCGACGCCCGCGGCGAAAGCGGCCCCGGCCGCCTTGAGCAGCCCTTTCAGAGATTCGCCGCCTGCGTCGAGCGGGATGCAGGGCTGTTCGAGAAACTCACCGGCGAGGCCGGATAGAATCTGGCCGGGGCCGACTTCGATGAAGAGATCAACCTCTTCGGCGGCGGCCGTCGCGGCCTCCACGAAGCGCACGGGCGCGGTGAGTTGTCGCCCAAGCAGCTCAGGCAGGTCTTCGTTCGGAGCGAGACACGCGCCGGTTACGGTGGAGATAACTCTGCCCTGAAGGCGGCCGAACTCTTCGGCACGGAGCCGGCGTAAAAGGTGCGGCGCGGCCTCCGCCATCAACGGAGAGTGGAAGGCGTGCGAGACGTTGAGGTTGACGACCGCGTGCCCGAGGGTCTTGACGCGGGCGGCGAAGCGTTCGACCGCCGCGGCCTCTCCGGCGACGACCGTCTGCTCCGGCGCGTTGAACCCCGCGATGCTGACGCGGTCGCCGTTCAGAATGGCTTCGACTTCCGCACGCCCCGCGCGGATGCTAATCATCCTCCCCGCCGCGTCGCCGCCTGCCTCCGCCATCGCGCGCGCACGCAAAGAGGAGAGGCGCAGCAACTCGTCCTCACGCATCGCCCCCGCCCAGTGCAGCGCGGTCAACTCGCCAAGGCTGTGCCCGACGCCGACGCGCGCCACAACGCCGAGACGGTCGAGCACACGCAGCCCCGCCATCGAAGCGGTGACAATCGACGGCTGCGCCAACTCGGTCGAGCGCACGTCTCCCGCGGCGGGCAGTCGCGCATGACCGTATAACTCTTCCACCGTTTCGAAGCGACGGGCGAGCGCTCCGCCGCTCAAATAGACGGGCGCGGCCTGCCCCGGAAACAGGAACCCGACGCGCGGCGCGATCCGCGTCCCAAGGAAGACGCCGGCCTTCACGTCGAGCTGCGTCTCGGACGTGCCGTCGGCCAGCCATTGCCGGAGTCTGCGAAGGGCGCCGTCCAACTCTTTCGGCGTCGAGGCGACGACAGCCGCGCGCCAAGGCGGGCACGCGCCCGGCGCCTCTTCGGACGCGGCCATTCCCAGTGTGACCGCGAGGTCGGTCAACTCGGCCCGCGAGAGCCTTGCGGCGAAGGTCAGGAGGTGTTCAACCTGCCGGAGCAGCTTTGTCTCGTCAGGCGCGACGAGAAGCAGAAGCTCCGCGTCCTGTGCGGACGCGAGCACCTCGCGCTCGCGACGGCTGAACGTCCGGCGGCGCACGCCGTCCGCGCCCTCCAGCGTGACGTGCGTGTTGATGCCGCCGAAGCCCATCGCACTGACCGACGCGCGCAGGTGTCGCTCCGCGGGCCAGCACTCGCCCTTACGCAGGACGCGGAGCGCGGACTGCGTGGTCGAAAGTTCCGCGTGCGGCTCTGCGCTGCCGGTGGTAGGCGGCAACGTCTGTGTGTGCAAGGCCATCGCGGCTTTCAACAACCCGGCCACGCCGGCCGCGGCCTTCGTGTGCCCGATGTTGGCTTTGACGGAGCTGATGGCGGCGGCGGGTGCGCCGGGGTCGGCGAGCCGGCGAGCGTTGGAGAGCGCCTTCAGCTCCGTCGTGTCGCCGACGCTCGTCCCCGTGCCGTGCCCCTCGAAGTAGTTGACCGTGTCGATGCCGTAACCGGCGCGCCGGTAAGCACGCTCCAGCGCCAACATCTGCCCTTCGACTTCGGGGCGCGTGATGCCGCCGCTGCCGTCGGACGAGACGCCCCAGCCCTTGATGACCGCGTAGACGCGTGCACCGCGCGCGCGCGCGTCTTCAAGTCGCATGAGGACGACGAAGCCGCACCCCTCGCCGGGCCAGAACCCCGCGGAGCGACGGTCGTAGACGCGCATCTCGTCCTTCGCCAGCGCTCCGGCCTTCGCGAACCCGACCAGCTCGAATGGGTCGATGCTGAGGTCAACACCTCCCGCGAGTACCACGTCGAGGTCGCCGGTCATGAGAGACGTGCAGGCGTTTGTCACCGCCAGCAGCGAAGAGGCGCACGCGCCATCCACGGTGTAGCCGCCGCCTTTGAGGTCGAAGTAGTTGCAGATGCGTCCGGCGATGGTGTTGGAGAGGCCGCCGGCTAAAGTCTCTGCGCCGACCGACGGGAAGGGACTTTTGTAAGACGCCTCCATCGTAGACAGCAGGTCGCGTCGCTCTGCCGCCGAGAGTCCATGCCCGGCGAGCGCGGCCTCTGCGACGCGGCGGACGTAGGGCCAGCGCAGGCGCATGACTCCCGCGCGCGAGAACTCGCCCGTCAGTGTGTTGCCGAGGAAGACGCCGGTCGCCTCGCGCGGCAACCCTTCGCCTTCGTCAAAGCCCGCGTCGGAGAGCGCGCGGGCCGCCACGTCCAGCGCCAGCCAGTGTGCGAGGTCGGCCGCGCGGTAGGTGCTGCCCGCGATGCGGAAGCGGACGCGGTCGAACTCGTAGCCCTCGATGAACGCCCCCTCGGTAGAGTAGAGGCTATCCTCGGCCCCCTCGTCTGCTGCGAAGTAGTCCTCAAGGCGCAGGCGTTCGGGCGGGATGCGCCGGAAGGCGCGGCGCCCGGCCAGCACGTTGTTCCACAACTCGCCGGGCGAGTTCGTGTCCGGGTAACAGCAGCTCATGCCGACGATGGCGACGTTGCTTTGCATGGCTCAAGCCTCTGTGACGACGGCCGGAGACGACACGGGCGTCAGGGCGTCTGCCCGCCGCGACTCGTAAGCCTCCATGTACAGGACGACGCCGCGCAGAACGCAGACGATGGTCAGGGCGAAGAAGAGTCCGAAGACGACGTGGCAGACGACGAGGAAGCCGTAAGCGGCAGCGACCCCGGCCCCGAACCAGAGTTGACCGCGCAGACGGATGGGGCTCGTGGCCGGGTCCGTCACCATGTAGAAGGTGAAGAGGATGAAGGAGACGCCCGTCATCGGCGAGAGCGCCGCCGCGAGCGGTGTGTCGAAGACGAAGCTCCGCACACAGGCTTGCAGGGCGAAGCCTCCCACCCACGCCGCGATCAAAGGGAGCCGACCCGTGAACCGCCAGTTGAGGAAAGTGCCGGTGAAGATAATCAGGCCGGGCAGGATGATGTCGCCCGCCGCGCCGAAGTTTTCGGTGAACTGGTAGGGCGGCGAGATGCCGACGACGGGGAAGAGCAGGAGCGTCATCGTGATGCCGAAGTTGGAGGGGTTGAGGAAGTGGCGTCGCCCACGCCCGACCGGCGCGCGCAGCAGGAACTTCGACGCGATGGCCGTCGCCGCGGCGAAAGCCACCATCCAGTACTGCTCGTCGGCGTAGACGAGCATCGCCACGGCGAGCGCCGTGATGTGTGCGGGCAACAGGAAGTCTATGAACTGGCGCGGCGTGCCCAGAAACTTCGGCCGGCGCCCGGCGGCCCACGCATCCACAGATTCCAGCAACAACTCCATCCCGTATGCGGCGGCCAGCGCCACGAGCGGCTGGGCCCACGCCGGCTCGAAGCCGAAGACTGTGTGGCCCAGAATGTTGAGGATGGTGATGGCTATGGAGAAGCGCCGTAAGCCTCCCAAACGTCTCGCCTCGTCCCGATTCTGCGTCTCTCTCATCTCTTCAGTCCTCCCTCTCGGCCTCGGTTAACTCCCAAGCAGCACCGTGTGCCAGCCCGCGCCGAGCCGCAGGGACTCGGTGTGCGCCTGCCCGCGCGCGTCGCGCCACGACAACTCGACTTTGAGCGGCACGCCGGTCGGCAGGCTACCCAATCCGAAATGAACCGACTGACTGCGCTTGCCCGAGTGGCCGCTGCCGCCATCCACCTGCGCCACCATGCGCCGTCCGTCCGGCAGGTAGACCGTGGCCTGCGCCCCGATGGCCGGATAGCCGTGCATCTCTCCGCCCGGTTGCCCCGGCCGTTCGGTCGTCGCGGCGCTGGGTTGTGTGCCCGCGGAGGGCAGGAGCAGGTTGAGCCCGAGGAAGGCGCCGGCCTGCCGGCTCCGGTTGAGGTAGAGGTAAGAGGACATCCACTGATTGGCCAGCGCAAAGTCGAGGCGGCCGTCGCCGTCCACGTCGGCGATGGCGATGCCGCGCGTGATCTGCGACTGGTCGAGGTTGAGGTCTGCCGCGAGGTCGTAGTAGCGTCCGTCGGCAGCACGCACGAAGAAGGGATCGTGCCCCTGCCCGCTCAGGTCGTCGCCTGCCTGGAAGCGCGGCCAGAAGCGCAGGTCACCCTGCAACTGGTCGTTGCTCATCGCGACCTCGTGCAGTTCGGGCCAGCGGTTCGTGCTGCCGCGTGCGAAGCCGGTGGCCTGAATCGCCTCGGGCACGCCGTCGTTGTCGAAGTCGGCGAGCCGCGCGTCCCATCCCCAACCGCTACGCGCGAGCCCGAGCGCCTCACTACGATCCACGAACGGCGCGATGCCCTTCTTCATCTGCTCCGTGCGCCCCGTATTGACCCAGACGAAGTGGCTCTCTTCGAGCGCGTACTCGTCGGCGATGTTGCTGACGTAGATGTCGAGGAGGCCGTCGCCGTTCACGTCCGCGAAGTCAACCCCCATCCCTTTGAAAGAGTCGCGCCCGAGCACCTTCGAGTGAGGTGTGCTCCAGCTCTGCTCGCCTTCGAGCAGGCGGAAGCGGAGGCGGCCGGGGGTCGAGAGATTGTGCAGCAGTCGATCCGGCCCGAAGTCGTTCGCGAAATAGATTTCGGGGAGCAGGTCGCCGTCGAGGTCGGCCGCCCCAACCCCGAGCGTCCAACTCCGCGTAACCTCTTCGTCGAGAGCCGCCGACGCATCGACGAAGCCGACGACAGACTCCGCGTCCGCGGCCTTCCACAGGAAGATGTGCTTGCGCCCGCCGTTCTCTCCGCGCGAGAGCGAGGAGGCCATCTCTTCCCGGTTGCTGGCCGCGGCGTCGAGGACGCGGGCTCCGTCGGGGAAGTAGTTGCCGATGATGAGGTCGGCGTGCCCGTCGCCGTCGAGGTCGGCCCGCGTCGCGCAGTTGGTGTACCAGCGCTCCTCGCCGGGAACCAGCTCTCTCGCGACGAAGGAGTCGGGCGAGAGGGTCGGCGCCGTGGACGTTTGCGCGCCGCGATGCATGAAGACGATGGGTGTGCGTCCCCAGTAGTAGACGAGGATGTCGGCGAGCCCGTCTTCGTTGAAGTCGCCGACGAGGCTGCCCATCGGGGCCATCGTCGTCGGGTCATAACGCAAGGCGCCGGGGCTCAACTCGAAGGGGACGTAGTTGTCCGGGGTGCCCGGCGCGGGCGCGACGATGACCTGATCACTTCTGGTATCCACGTAGCACACGTCGTCGGGCAGTCCGTCGCCGTCGAGGTCTTGAAGCGTGACGGCCGCGCCGACCGAGGAGATCCACGCGGAGATTCTTTTCATCTGCGGGTGGACGGCCCGCGTGATGCGGGAAGACTGGTTCAACTCGGGAAGCCGGAGCCGCTCGAAGCCGAAGCGCCCGGCCAGCGTCGCGCGCTCCGCCCGCGACACCCGCGGCAGCCGCGCGAACCCGTAGATGCCGACGACCACCACAACGGCGACGACGTACGCCGCGTGACGGCGCATCGCTTTTGAGAACGTCTTCATATCGACTGCTCCTTTAACACGCTAAGCGCACGGGCGCGGCCCGAGGCCCGAGAGGGTGCGCCGCCCACGACTCCGGGGCGCGCGAACTCGTTTGCGATCCTGCGCCGCCAGACCTCGTAGGCGGGCACGTCCTGGTCGTCAGGGAGTTGCTGTCTGGCCGAGTCGGCGAGCGCCGCCGCCTCCTCGGTCGTCAGGTCGCACAGGACGCGGCACGCCGCGCGCGTGTGTTCCACCATGTTGCCGGCCCGCTCTCGGGCCGCTGCGGCGAAGACGACTCCCTGCGCGAGATGCGTTGAGAAGCGCCCCGCGCTTTTGCGGAGAGACTCGATGCGGGCGTCGTCGGGACCGCCGGCATAGGCGCAGGCGAGGCCGACGCCGCTCCACAGATCGGGTAGACGCGACTCGGCGAAGTTGTTGACGACCGCTGGCAGACGCTCGGTGTCGGCGCCCTCTACAAACCAGAGGCTCCGCCCGAGCCCCTGATCGAAGGCTCGGCGCGCATACCCGTTCAGACGGGGCGTCTTCTGCCGCACGACGTAGTCGGGCCAGCGGAAATAACCTTCGTGGAAGCCGTAGCCGTCAACCGCCAGCCAGCGCAGCAGAGTGTCGAACCCTGCCAGCGCTTTCGGAGGCTGACGCCGCAGACGCGCCAGCGCCCACCCCGCCCCGACGTGCATCATGTAGTCGTGAGCCGAACCCGGCCCGGCGATAAAGGTTTGGAGCCGCTTCCGACCCCAAGGCTTCAACAGGTCGAGCAACGCGAGCGCCATCCCCGCCCCCTCGTAGGCGAACCCGCGCACCTCGGCTTCGACGGAGTCGAGCCGCCGGCTGAGCGCCGCGTCGTCCTTCGCCTCCAGCGCCGCGTGATACCCGTCGAGAAAAGTCCTGCCGACCCGTTCCAGCCTCAGCCGCAGATGTACGTCGCGGCTCCTGAAGCCGCGCCTGTCGAAGGTCGCCTCTTCGGTCGAGATTCCGAAAATCAACCTGCGGAGCCTGCTCATCTGAATCACTCTTTGTCTTTGGTCGCGGGCCGCCGGGGGCCGTGTGGGGGGGGGTGACCCCCCCCCCCGCCCGCGGGGCCGGCGACCGCGCGGCGGGGCCCCCCGCGGCACGCCCTACGGCTGCGCTTCCACGGCCTGGTCTGCGGTCGCTAAGCACGGCGTGACGGCCACCAAGTTGGTGGACGCCGCCGACCGTGCGGCGAATTGGTCTACGTTGGCCGACTTGTCTATCGGCTGAGGGCCGCCCGGCACGACGGTAGCCGTCGGCTGGGGTTGGGGCGACGGACACGGCGTCGGCGCGGGCTTGACGTTGTGGCTCGCGAGCAGGTCTTGCTCCGAGCCGGGGTTGATCACCGTCACACGCCCGCTCTGGCTCCAGGTCCCGTTCGTGCTGGAAAGGTTGATGGCCCTCCCGGCCGCCCCGGCGTCGAGGTTGTATGAACCGTTGGAGCAGTTGAAGCCGTACCTCGCGTAGATCTTCAGGCTCGAAGCGAACGTCCCTTCCGGGTTGAAGTGCATCGTTCCGACTGAAGGTGTCACCGCGGACTTGCCGACGGTGACGTTGCAGGTGGTGCTCGACCCATTCGCATACCTAATGGTGATGGGCGAGACGCTGACGAACGAGATGCCGACAACGTCGAGGGCGGTGTCGCCGGGAACCTGGACTGCGTCTTTGCGCTCGATGACCGTGTCGGCGCTGCCGAAGCGGGCCTGGTCAATCGGTGCCCCGCCCTTGAACGTGACTCGGCCCGTGAACGCCTCCGAGCCCGACCCGAAGAAGCCGGCCGGAATCGGGTGGGACGAGAAGTCGTCGTAGGTCTGCGCGTTGTCGGGCGTGGTAAAGGTGTCGAAACCCTTATCGACGATGACGGCGGCGCCCGCGCTGCGAGCGATCAGCGCCACTCCTCCCAGGATTGTGATCAGGGCGACGACGAGCGTCAGACCCAGATTTTTTCTCAGAACCTTCCTCATGCTCTATCTCCTCCTTCGAAGCCAGGCTCCGCGGCCTGGGGCGAACCCCAAGACCGTCTGATTAATTCATGCCGGGGGCTGTGAGACCCACGGCGCTTCACTGTTCGGAAGGGCAATCTTTCTGAAGCTCCCGCAAGGGCGGAGAGGTGTTGATCTCTTAAAGCGCGCGGCGGCTACGGCACGCCGGCGAAGGCGCGGTTCGTCTTTCGTGACTCCGTGCCGGACAGGGCGCGCTCGGCGAGGCGCAGCGAGATGAAGACGCGCACCTCGTCCTTCTGAAACTTCTGTGCGATGGAGAGCGCGCGCCCCACGTCGAGCGGCGCCAGCCCCGCCAGCTCTTCGCCGAACTGCTTCACCAGCTCGCCCCACATGTTCCCGACGAAGGGCTTCAACTCGCCCTCGGGGAAGCAGTCGGGGCCGAAACCGTCCACGGTGGCGGCGGCGGCGAGCAGGTCGTTGAGCTGTTCGGCGAGGTCGTCGAGGATGACGAAGCTCTGTCCGGGCTCGACAGTCGAGTAGGTGCGCGCGATGAGGAGTTGTGAGGAGAACTGGAACGCGTTCTGCGCGCGACCGCCGACCAGTCCCCACGCCTCCGAGAGGAAGCGACGCGCCGCCGCCGTCTCCTTCCGCTGGGCCGCCTTGCCGGAAAGACTCAACAGGGCCGAGACGCGGTCTTCGAGGGGAGCGTCCGCAGGAAGGCTCTGCGCGACCTCTTCGGGACTGCCCTGACGGAGTGCGTGCGCCAGTAGTTGTTGTTCGAGAGTCCGGCTGCGAGAGGCACGCCGCTGCGGGTCGGAGATGTTATTGATGATCTGCCGGGCCCGCTGCGGGTCGTCGCCGTCGAGGGCTTTCAACGCGGCCTCTGCGTACAGCTCGTCGCCGATCTCGGGCGGGGCCGAGCGGGCCGCCTCAAGCAGAGCGTCGGCAGAGCCGCTCTGCCTCAGCCCTTCGTACTTCTGCCAGGCGGCCGCCGACGGGCCGAGCGCGCGGCCGAACTCGGCGGACTTCAGACGGACGGCGGCCAACTGATTCGGCGCATACCTCTCCACCTCGGGCATGAGGGCCGGCAGGCTGTTGAAGAGTTGGTGCGCGGCGCCCGGCCGGCCGGCGGGCAGACCGAGCAGACTCGCGATGAGGGCGTTGGTCAAATCTCTTCGCGCCTGTTCCTCGACCGCGACCGTGGGCGGCTCGGGCGACGCGTCCGAAGCGGCTGCGCGCGGAGGCGTGCCCGCCCCACGCGTCATGACCAGCAGGCCGGTCGCGACGAAGGCAGCCTCGCCGTCGCTCGCCAACTCTGAGTTCAGCAGCCTGCGGATGACGGCGGCGGCGAGCTTCGAAGCTCCCGCGCGGTCTGTCGAGCCGAC
Source organism: uncultured Pyrinomonadaceae bacterium (assembly GCA_964246655.1). GTDB lineage: Bacteria > Acidobacteriota > Blastocatellia > Pyrinomonadales > Pyrinomonadaceae > QHXN01. The sequence continues at coordinate 4,056 of CAXTSK010000024.1, read as the reverse complement.
CTTGCGCAGCACGTCGAGAAGCCCAGCGGCGACCCCTGTGCGCAGACTCTCTTCGGCGATGCGTGCGGCCTCCCCCGTATCACTGTCGGCGATCTGCGCGGCGAGGAGTAGCTCCAACGCCTGCTCCGGGTCGGGCGGCTGCGCGGTCTGAGCATAACGAGCGGCGCCGCGCTCCTGTCGGGTGACGCGTAAAAATTCGAGCGCCAGTTTCGCGTCTCTGGTTGCGACCCTCCGCACGATCTCGAAGCGCAGGACCGTGTAGAACTGCATCTGCGCGGCGTAGCGCTGGTCGCCCTTGTCGGCGCTGTTGACGAGCGCCGCGAGCGCCGTCATGCTCTCGCGAATGAGCGCGCGCGCGCGCGCCTCGTCGCGAGGCCACAGCAGGCAGGCGGCCATTGTCTGAAACTGAATGCGGTTTTCGGGTAGCTTGAGTGTTTGCGCTCTGGCAATCGCATCTTCGACCAGGGCATAGACTTTCTCTTCGCCCTTCTCCTCGTTGGCGGCACTCTCACGCACGGACGGTTCTGCTGCGCGGGTCTTGGCCGGGCGATCCGCGCCCGGAGCCAGCAGGGCCAACACGACGGCCAGGGCGACGCGGCGATACGTTGAGACTGGCATAAGATGATCCGCCGACGATGGATGCGGACAGCCGCGGGCCCGGGCGCGCCGAGGAAGATGCTCGTTTGAGCATTCCGGCGGAGGAAACGCCCGAGGGTCCGGGGGCGAAGTTCAACTGCTGAGGTAAAGGGGCTGGCTCCCGAGGGGCGACAGTATGCGACTTCCGTCGGAGAAGATGCGTGTCATTTTTTAAATTCCGAAAATGCCACGCACCTTCGGCCGCGGGTGAGTGTAAATCGGGAGGGCCAACGATTAGGGCGGGAACAGAACGTGCGCAGAGTCTCCCTCGACGAAATACTGAACAAGGCTTTTTGCCTCGCCTACTTTCTCCATCCGGACAAAGCGACGGCGCAGGGGATCACGCTGGCCGCCGTGCTGAAACTGGACGTTGCCATGACCGTCCAGAGCAAGCGGCTCTACTACATCCCGATGGGGAGATTCCTGCGCGGTGAGTCGCGCCGCGTCGGCGGCATCCGCAACAAGGCGATCTTCAGCGACGTGCACCTGCTCCAGCGCCTGATCTACAGCGAGTCCGAGCCTTACGAGCGCCGCAAGGAACTTGCCGCCTCCGCCGCTGAGCCGGCGGCCCAGTTCGGCGGCCGACCGCTCGACGACGAAGACCTCCTCGTCTATTTCGTCAAACACCTCGTGCGGATTACGATCAAGCGCAACGCCTTCTACTCGACGCTCGGCGTCAGCCGCCTCCTGCACAACTTCAGCACGGTCGAAGCCATGGACATCTACAACGCGGTCATCGGGGAGCCCGAGCGCGTTAAGGATGACTATTACTATCGCTCGCGCAAGGGCGTGCTGATGCAGGAGATGAGGGAGCGCTTCGGCCACCTGCTGCGCGTCTGCCGGCGGCAGCGGGGCGAGGAGAGATTCGAGACGCAGCATTGCTCAAGCAAACACCGCTCGCTCGTCAGGGAATGCCTCGGCCTCTTCACCCCCTGGAACACGCGCTGCCCCGTCCCCGCAGAGTTCGACCCGCTGAAGACGGTCATCGCTCACCGCACGGAAGGGGGGCGCGCCGACGAGAGCCAGGCGGAGGTCGGCCGCATCCATTCCGTCCTGCACCCCGACTGCTTCGAGAGGTTGGTCGCCGGGCTCGGCCACGACCCGCCGGGGCAGCGCTTGGAAATACCTCGCTTCTTTTACCAGCAGGCGGAAGAGCCGCCGCCCCCCAGACAACATCGGTCTGCCCCAAACATGAACCTCAACGCAGAAGAACTAGCAGACATACATAACGCTCTCGCCGAACAGGCCGGCCGGCGACAGACCTCGCCCGCCGCGCTCATGCGCATCGTCGTGGACGGCGTTGAGCGCGCGACCTTGAACCCCGCGTGCGCGTCGAGCGTCAGCTTCAGCGCCGACGAAAGCGCCGAGATTATCGAGATCAGGACGGCGGCCCCGACCGGCGACCTGCTGCTGGCGACACACCTGCTCGCCACCCACGAATGCACACACGACGCGCGCGCGCAGACATCTTCCATCAGACTTGAAGGTGGGCAGGAACTTTCTTTAAGCATCCGGCGGCGAGAGAACGCCGCGACCGGGGTGGCCGAGTGGCTGGTGGACTTCAGCTACAGGGAGACGAGCCTTCGCCGCGCGGCGAGTCTGTTCCTGCACAGGTTGGGACTCCTCAAAGGCGTCCCGAACTCCCGCGCTCCTCTCAGCCTCAATCTCTCGCCGGGCCTCGCCCTCGCCTGCGGCGCGGCGCTCGTCTGCGCGCTCGCTTATCTCGGCTATCTCGTGCTCAAGCCCAACCCGCTGTCGGCGCCGGCCCTGAGTAAAGTCGCGCCGTCCGAGCGGAGCGTCTTAGCTCAGGAGAGCGGAGCGACCGGCAGCAGTGCGGTCGGGACGACGGGCGAGAATCGCGCGCTCCCGATCCCTCCCGCTAAGTCCCTTGGCACGGCGCCCACGGCGCAGAGCCGGCGGACGATTCGTCAAGCTCCGCCGCAAGGACGGGCCGGCGCGGAGGAGCAGACCATCGCGGGGACAACTCGCAAAGGAGATGACGCGCGAGACGATGCGGCGCGCGTCGAAGCGGGTGAAGAGTCGGAGATAACGCGCAGCGGCGACCCGCGAACGAAGGGAGTCGCGCTCGGCGAGGTACGGAAAGTCTATCTGGAGTTGAGCGGCGACGGGCCGCTCGACGAACTGCGTCGCAAACTGTCTGCGGAGTTGAACTCCAGCGGGCTCGTCATAGCGGCGGCGAACACGGACGAGGCGGACGCCGCTCTGAAAGTCTCGGTGGCACGGACGCGGCTCTCCGTCAAAAACCCTCCGAGCGCCGGGAGCGCCGCGCCCCCCGAAGAGAGAGAGACGCGCGTCGAGGTGTCGGTGCGTCTCGTCAACGCCGTGGGCGAAGTGCTGTGGCCGAGACGGGGCAGACGCTTTGCGGGCGTCGCCGCGCAGGTCGCGCCCGGTGTGGTTGGAGAACTGCTCGCGGAGATCAGGGCCGCGCGGGCAGGACACACGCGTCGCTAGACAGACTCCTTATTCGGCCGTTATCTCGGCTCGCCCTGAATCACAAAGCCCGCCCAGTAGAAGGGGGCGGGCCAACGCCCTTCGCGCAAGGCCCTGACCTGCGCGGCACGAAGCGCGGCGGGCGCGGGCGCGCGCCGCGCCCCTAACATCTCCTGATAGAAACGGGCCATGAGCTGCGCCGTGGCCTCGTCCGGCACGTCCCAGAGACTCACCAGCACACGCCGCGCGCCCGCGTACATGAACCCCCGCGTGAGCCCGAAGACGCCTTCGCCTCTGACCTCCTTGCCGAGCCCCGTGCGACAACCGCTCAGCGCCACCAGCTCGGCCCGCAACTTCAGGTTGAAGACTTCGTGCGCGCGCAGGAAACCGTCCTGCGGCTCTCCACGGCGGTTGACCATCGAGAGCGCGATGCCTGAAAGCTCCGGGTGGACGCTGTTGAGGAAACTGTGTGTGGCGAAATGGATGACGCGGTACTCACTCAGGTCTTCGGCGGTCGCGGCCTCGCGGCTGGCGTCGAAGTCGAGTGCCGCCTTGCGCTCGGCGGGCGGGGCGAGCGCAAGGATCGCCTCGGCCTCGCGGCGCGTGAAGGGCAGACGCGGCAGAGCCTCCGTCTCATCCTCATCCGGCCCCTCGGTTGTCTGCACGCCCGCAGGCGTGCCCCCGTCGAGCGACCGCCGGACGGCCGCGTCGTTCGCGCCTTCCAGACTTCGACTCACGCTGCTTCCGGCCACACGCTCGTCTGCCTTGTCGAAGACGGGGTCTGCGAAAACGGCCACGGCCTTCGGGGCCGGCGCGCGCCCACGCAGCTCGCGCCGGAGCACGGCCAGCGTCGAGGCCGAAGGGATGCTCACCACTTCGTGCTCGACGATGAGGGGGACGAACTGGGCCGGGGCCAGCCGCCCGCCCCCCGCGCGCGCCGGGGGGGGGGCGGGCGCCCCCGGCCCCGGC
>CAXTSK010000023.1:15492-20170 GCA_964246655.1 uncultured Pyrinomonadaceae bacterium | reverse complement strand
GCACGAAGAGCATCCTGTGCGCCGTCGTCGTCTTGATAGCCTCCGCCGCGGCGTACGCCTTTGTCCCCGACCAGCCGCGCATGCAGGCCGCGCGCGCGGACTTGCAGGCCGCGCGCGCGCAACTCCGCAGCGCGCCCCGCGACAAGGGCGGCCCCCGCCAGAAGGCGCTCGAACACGTGGACGCGGCCCTCGCGGAGGGCGCCGCCGGCATCCGCTTCGACCGCCAGCACGACGACGAGGCATTCGCCCCCGACCAGCCGCACATGCAGGCGGCGCTCGACAAGTTGCAGAGCGCGCGCTCCAACCTCGAAGCGGCCACCGACGACAAGGGCGGCCACCGCGTCAAGGCCATCGAACACGTCAACAAGGCCATCGACGAGGTCAAGGCGGGCATCGAGTACGACCGCACGCACTGAGCAAGAAGTAGACAGTAGAAGAACCACGGAGACACTGCTTTAAGAATTTGAAATTTCAAATCTGAAATTTCAAATTCTTAAAGCAGTGTCTCCGTGTCTCTGTGGTTTAATTGACCTTCCGAAAAACTCTTCCGGGGGGAGACGGATGGCGACGAAGGAGAAGGCCGAGGCCGAGCGGCTGAAAGTGCACGACGAGGACGTGAAGCGCGCCCTCGAACAGACGGGCGGGAAGGCGCTCAAAGAGGAAGAGGCCGCGAAGGAGGAGGCGCAGCGGCCGCCGCGCACGAAGCGGCGGCACAAGCTCTGGATCGGGACGTACTTCCTCGCGCTCGTCGCGCTGGCCGCGCTGCTCTACGCCGTGAGGCTGAAGTTCTTCGACTTCGCGGACGCCTACCGGCCGCCCGTGCTCCGCGCCGTCTACGGCGCGATGGCCGTCGTCGTCGTGCTCGCCGTGGCGAAGTTCATCGACGCCTTCCTCGTCGATCCGCTCACCGACGCCGTCTCGCGCTACAACCTCCACCGCGTCCTGCGGCTCGCCGCCGCCGTCGCCATCGTGCTCATCGTGGTCTCGGTGCTCTTCGCCAACTGGTACACGGCCGTCGTCTCGTTCGGCGTGCTGTCGCTCGTCGTCGGGCTCGCCGTGCAGACGCCGTTCACGAGCCTCATGGGGTGGGTCTACATCCTCGTGCGCGCGCCCTACCGCGTCGGCGACCGCATCCGCATCGGCGACGCCACGGGCGACGTGATCGACGTGGGCTACCTCGACACGACGCTGTGGGAGTTCGGCGGGCAGTACCTTTCGACCGATCACCCGTCGGGGCGCGTCATCCGCTTCCCGAACTCGCACGTGCTGTCGAACGCCGTCTACAACTACTCGTGGCCGCTCTTCCCGTACATCTGGAACGAGGTCACGTTTCAGGTCGCCTACAACAGCGACCTCGAATTCGTCGCGGGCGTCATGCGCGAGGTGGCCGAGGCCGAGATCGGTCAGGCGATGCGCGAGCGCATCGGCATTTACCGCGAGCTGCTCGCGCAGACGCCCGTGGACGAGCTACAGGTGCGCGAGCACCCGGCGGTCGTCTTCCGCGTCAACCAGAACACCTGGATCGACGCCACCGTCCGCTACCTCGTCGAGCCCCGCGAGGCCGGCCGCGTCAAGACGCGCCTCATCCAAAAGATGCTCGAACGGCTCAACGCCGAGCCCGACCGCGTCGGCTTCCCGAAGGACAACATGCGTTGAAAGCAGTTTTGAGTTTTCAGTTTTCAGCAAGAACGCCCGCTCTTGCTGAAAACTCAAAACTCAAAACTGCCTCATCGTCATCAGCGCGGCGTAAGTCTCGATACCGTCCCAGAGGTTTTGCAGCCTGACGTTCTCGTTCTCGGCGTGCTGGTTGTTGTCGTAGTTGGCGACGGGGACGGTGAGGGTGGGCGCGCCGAGCGTCTCGCGGATGAGCGAGAGCGGGAGGCTGCCGCCGAGCGTGGGCATGAGCACTATCTTCTGCTCGGACGTGGACTGCACGGCCGCGACGACGGCGCGCGCGACGGGCAGGTCCAACGCCGTGCGCTCGGCGTTGTAGCCGCCCGGGGCGACTCGGAATTTGGCGACGAGCGGGTGAGTAAGTCTCTCTTCGTCGGTCGGCTCGCGGTCGGTGACGTAGAAGCCTTGCGCGCGTATGTGTTCGCGGAGCCTTTCGACCTGGCGCCGGTAGTCGTTGCCTTTGACGAGCCGAAGGTCGAGCGCGGCGACGGCCGTCGTGGGGATGACGTTGCGCGCGAGCGCGCCCGTCTCGGCGCTCGCGAGGCCGTTGACGTTGAGCGACGGCTCGTTGATGAGTTCGACGAGCGGGCGGCCCGCGCCCTCGGGACGGTTAATCCCGAGTTCCTTCATCAACTCTTCATCATAGGCCGGCGCCTCCGCGAGCGCTCGGCGCTCGGCCTCGCCCAGCGGCTCCGCGTCGTCGTACCAGCCCTTGATCGTCACGCGCCCGCGCTCGTCCTTCATCGAGGCCAGCAGCCGCGCCAGGAGCATCGCGGGGTTCGGCGCCCAGTTTCCGTAATGGCCGCTGTGCAGCGGACGCTTCGGCCCGTAGACGGTGACCTCGACGTTCGTGTCGCCGCGCACGCCGAAGACGACCTGCTTCCGGCCCGACTGGTGCACGGGGCCGTCGCAGATGACCCACGCGTCCGCGGCGAGCAGCTCTTTATGCCTCGACAGAATCTCGACGAGGTGCGGCGAGCCCGCCTCCTCCTCGCCCTCGAAGAAGAACTTGAGGTTGACCGTCGGCCGAATGCTCTTCGCGCGCAACGCGTCGAAGGCCGTGAGGATAGATATCACGCCCGCCTTGTCGTCCGAAGAAGAGCGCGCGTAGAGGCGCCGTTCGGGGTTGATGGACTGCCCTTCGGCGGGCATCGGCACAATCTCGCCGCCCTTTTCAAACGGCGCCGCGCGCAAGGCGGGCTCCCACGGCTGCGTGCCGGTCCACTTGCGCGCGTCCGTAGGCTGCCCGTCGTAGTGCGCGTAGAAGACAATCGTCTTCGTCGCGCCCGGCGTCGTCCATTCGCCGTAGACGGCGGGCGGCGCGCCCTGCGTCGTCGCTTCGAGCAGACGAGGTTTGAGCCCGCGCGCCGTCAACATCTCGAAGAGCCGCGCGGCGTTGCGCCGGATGCCTTCGGAGTCGGAGGCGACGTTCGGGATGGAGAGTAGCTCGACGAACTCGCGCAGGATGCGGTGCTCGTTCGCACGCCTGTAGTCACGGACTGGATTGCTCGCCTGCGCGAAGACAGACTGGCAGAGCAGGAGCGACGCGGCGACCGCGCGGATGAAGCGTTTAGTCATGGGGCCTTTAAAGCAATTTCACATTTGAAATTGCAAATTCTTCACGTGTCCTCGGCGGGGACGGCGTAGGCGCGCGCGAAGTACGCGGCGAGCAGGAAGGCGACGAACATGATGACGGCCGCGGCCCAGAAGGTGAGCGCGACCGAACGGTCGCTCATGTTGTGCGGCTTGCCGTCGTAGCCCATCGTGGCGACGGCGCTGTAGATGAGCGCGGACGAGATGAGCGGCCCTACGACGCGCGAGAGGCTCGCCACCGACTGCGTCACGCCGAGCACGCCGCCCTGCTCGCCCGCCCCCGCGCTCTTCGACGCGAGCGACGTGAGCGAGGGCGTCGCCAGCCCGTTCCCCATCGCGAAGAGCGCGCCCAAAGCGAGCAGCGCCGGCGTCCCCGTGTGTGGCCCCGTGAAGGGGATGAGCACGAGGCTCGCCGTGAACAGCAAAGCCCCGACGATGACCAGCAAAGGCTCGCCGAACATCTTCACTAGCCGCCCGATCAGTCCGCCCTGAATCGCCGCGCCGACGACGCCGACGAACGCGAAGATCCAGCCCGTGTCGTGCGCGTCGAAGCCGAAGCGGTAGAGCGTGAAGAGCCCGAACGACGCTGTCATCACCGAGAAGGCCGTCACGAAGAGGAAGTAGACGGCGAGCACGAACGCGAGCCGCGACTGCCTGAGCGCGCGCACGAGCTGCGACCAGCGCCCCGTCGCCGCCGACGTGCGCGCCGGATGGTCTGCCGTCACCGTCTCGGGCAGTACGAAGTAGAGCAGCGTCGCGTTCGCCAGAGACAGCGCGCCCGCGAACAGGAAGGGCACGTGAACGCCCCAGCGACTCAGGATTCCCCCGATGGCCGGCCCGAAGATGAACCCGAGCCCGAAAGCCGCGCCGATGAGTCCCATGCCTTTCGCGCGGTTCTCTTCGGTCGTCACGTCGGCGATGTAGGCTTGCGCGGTCGAGATGTTCCCGCCCGTGACGCCGTCGATGATGCGCCCCGCGAAGAGCATCCACAGCGTCGTCGCAAACCCCAGCACGAAGAACCCGAGGCTCGTCCCCAGCAGGCTGAAGAAGAGAATCGGCCGTCGCCCGTACTTGTCGGAGAGTCTCCCGAGGATCGGCGTGAAGATGAGCTGCATGACCGAGTAGGACGCGAAGAGGAGCCCGACGACGCGCGGGCTCGCGTCGAACCGCGTCCCCTCGACGTAGAACGGCAGCACGGGGATGACGATGCCGAAGCCCACCAGGTCGATGAAGACCGTGACGAAGATGACCAGCAGCGGAGAACGCTTCATTGGACGATAAATTTTAGGATGATGGCGACGCCGAATGTTTTAGCACAGGCTTCGCGCGCCAACAAAGAGTGAGCGGTGAGCAGGGGGGAGGTATTTAAAAAAACAATACATAGTTTTGGAGAAATAGAGACGTAGGAACC
>CAXTSK010000023.1:0-15482 GCA_964246655.1 uncultured Pyrinomonadaceae bacterium | reverse complement strand
GCAGTGAGCAGTTATCAAAAAGCAGACTACATGGTTTCCTTCAACTGCTCACTGCTCACCGCTTACTGCTCACTGCCTTTTTGCGCTACACTCGAAGCAGTTACAAAACAACGGGAGAGACGGTTCAAGATGGTGGCTCCAACGGAAGAGAAGGAGGGTCGCGTCCTCGTCATCAAGCGGGTGCACGAGGAGGCGCGCGGCATCCGCGCGTTCGACGTGCTGCCGGAGGGGGCGTCGGACTGCCACGAGATGCCTTTCACGCCGGGGCAGGTCGCGCTCCTGGAAGTCGAGGGGGCGGGGCGGGCGTACTTCGCCATCGCGAGCGCGCCGGAGGACGACGAGCTTGAGTTTCTGGTCAAGCAGTCGAACGACCCGGCCGCCCGCGCGCTCTACGAGACGGGGCCGGGCGGGCGCGTTAAGCTCGTCGAGATCGCGGGGCACGGGTTCGATCTGAAGGCGCAGGAGGGGCGCGACCTCGTCTTCGTGGCGATGGGGACGGGCGTGGCGCCTTTGCGCTCGGCGCTGAGGTCGGTGCTGCCGCGCCCGGACAGCTACGGGCAGGTCGTCGTGCTCTACGGCGTGCGGACGCCCGAAGACTTCTGCTACCAGGACGAGACGGAGACGTGGCGCGCGGCCGGCGTCGAGCTGCGGCAGGTCATCTCAAGGCCGGACGGCTACGAGTGGTCGGGGCAGACCGGCTACGTGCAGTCGTTGTTGGACAATGTGCTGCCCACGCTCTCCGACCCCGTCGCACTCGTCTGCGGCTCGCGCGAGATGATCGAGCAGACGCGCGACCGCCTCCAAGAGATGGGCTTCGCGCCGGAGCGGATTCTGACGAACTACTGAAGACAACTTAACCACAGAGACACAGAGGCACAGCTAAGACGATTAGCTGTGCCTCTGTGTCTCTGTGGTTAAAAATTACGGCGCGGGCGGGTAGACCATCGTGAGCGGGTCGGGGAGCGGGATGCGGCGAATCTGGCCGGTGGCCGCCATCTTCGTCAAAGAGTACTCGGGGTGGTCGGGGTTGCCCTTCGTGATGTCGTCGATGTTGCCGACGACGAGGATGACGAGCTTCGAGGGGTCGAGGTACTTCTGCGCGACGCGCTGCACCTCGTCGGCCGTGACGGCCGCGATGCGCTGGCGGTAGGTGTCCCAGTAGTCCAGGGGGCGCTTCGTGTACTCGTCCTGCGCGAACGTGCCGGCGATCTGCGCGGCCGTCGAGAAGATGCGCGGGAAGGTCTCGATGGCTGAGTTCTTCGAAGTCTCCAACTCCTCGGCCGAGACCTTCGCCGTGCGGATGTGGTTAATCTCGTCCAGCACGATCTGGATGGCCTGCGACGTGGTCGCGCTCTTCGACTGGAACGAGGCGCGGAAGCTGCCGGGGTAGTAGACGCCCATCCCGTACGAAGACCCGGCCGAGTAGGCGAGCCCCTCGTCCGAGCGCACGCGCGACATGATGCGCGAGGTGAAGCCGCCGCCGCCGAGGATGTCGTTCATGATCTCGATGGCGTACGAGTCGGGGTTGTCGCGCATCGAGCCGGTGTGGCCGATGCTGACGCGCCCCTGGTTCACGTCCGGCTTGTTGACGGTGTAGATGCCCGCGACGGGCGTCTGCGTCGGCTTCGGCACGTCGGGCACGGCCAGCTTGTTCGACGGCCAGCCCTTGAAGGCGGCTTCGAGCTTCGCCAAAAGCTCCGGCGTCTTGAAGTCGCCCGACGCGGCGATGATGAAGCCGCCGGGCTGGAAGTACTTCTGGTGGAAGTCAACCAAGTCCTGCCGCGTGATGGATTCGACCGACGCCTTCGTCATCTCCTTCGACGAGAAGTGCTCCGAGCCGTAGAGCAGGCGACCCCACTCGCGCGCCTCGATGGCGGACGTGTTGTCGTTGCGCCGCTCCATGCCCTGAAGTATCTGGCTCTTGGCGAGCTTGAGCCTGTCCTCCTGAAACGCGGGCGTGCGCAGCATGTCGAAGTAGAGGCCGAGCCCCTTGTCAACGTCCTTGGCGAGGAGGTTGAGGTTGGCGCCGCCTTCCGTCGCGCCGACGCCGCTCGAAATCTGCGCGGCGAGGAAGTCGGCCGCCTCGTCGAACTGCTCGGCCGTCATCTTCTGCGTACCGCCCGCGCGCATCTGGCTCCCGACGAGCAGGGCCAGACCTTCCTTACCGGCCGGGTCAAGGTACGAGCCCGTCCGCACCATCGTCGAGAGGTTGACGAGCGGCAGGTCGTGGTCTTCGACCGCGTAGACGACCACGCCGTTCGAGAGCACGTGGCGTTAGCGCGCGGGCTTCGGGGGGTTGTAGGTGTGGGGCGTTTACTTCAAGTCCTCGGGGCGCGGGGGTATGCCGGGCTGGTGCGCCGTGTGCGGGAGCAGCGCGGCCGGCGAGGCCGCGAGCAGGACGAGCGCGAGGAGCAGCGCCGAAAAGGTTCTGCTGATCTTCATGTCTACTTCGTACCTCCTTCGAGCTGCTTGAGGCGATCCTCCAGCATCTTCTTCACAATCTGTATGCCCTTCTGCTTCTCCGGCGGGGCCGAGGCGCCCATCTGCTCGACCTGCTGAAGGACGGCGCGCACCTGCTCGGCCTTCATCTGCGGGAGCATGGCGCGGAGCTGCCGCACCTGCGCCTTCTCCTGGTCACTCAGACCTGCGAGGGCCGGGTCTTCCGCCGCGCCGCCCGCCGCCGCCTTTGTGCGGTAGATGGCGACCGTGCGGTTCTCGGGCGTGAAGTACTTGTTGGCGACGCGTTGGATGTCCGCGGCGGTGACGGCCTGCGTGCGCGCCTCGTCGGTGTTGATGGTCGCCCAGCCGCGGTTGGCGTCGCGCAGGAGCAACTGCACCATCAGCCCGAAGTTCGACTGCAAGCCGCGGAACTGGTTGGCCGCCGACTGGTTCTTAACCTTCTGCAACTCCTCGGCCGGCACCGGCTCCTTCTGAATCCGCTCGATCTCTTTGTAGAGCGCCTGCTCGACCTCCTCGGGCGACTTGCCCGGCTTGGCCGTGCCGCGCAGCTCGAAGTAGCCCTCGTACTTGCTGCCGTTCTGACCGGCCGAGGCGTTGTTGGCGACCTCCTGCTGAAGCACGAGCGACTTGTAGAGGCGGCCCGTGCGGCCGCTGAGGAGGTCGCCAAGGACGCCGAGAGCGAATTCGTCGGCGTGCCCGTCGGCGACCGTGTGGTAGCGGATACGCGCCTGCGGGCTGGTCTCGGCGTAGGCGACCATGCGCTGCTCGGCGAGCTGCTGCATCTCCTGCGTGCGGACGGGCTCGGGCTCGCGCGGGCCGCGCGGCAGGCGGCCGAAGTACCTCTTCGCGAGCGCCGTCGCGTTCGCCGGCTCGAAGTCGCCGACGAGGCAGGCCGTCAGGTTGTTGGGCGCGTAGTTGACGGCGAAGTAGTCGAGCGCCTCTTCGCGCGTGATGCCTTCGAGGTCGGAGGGCCAGCCGACGACGGGCCAGCCGTAGGGCGAAGACATCCAGAACATCGCCTCGAACTGCTCGTCGAACTTGCCCGTCGGCGTCGAGTCGGTGCGAAGCCTGCGCTCCTCGTAGACCACGTCGCGCTCGGAGTAGAACTCGCGGAAGACGGGGTTGGCGAGGCGGTCGCTCTCCATCCAGAACCACAGCTCAAGCTTGTTGGCCGGGACGTTGAGGAAGTAGACGGTGAAGTCGTTCGACGTTCCGGCGTTCATGCCCGACGCGCCGGCCGTCGTGTAGATGCGGTCGAACTCGTCCTTGACCATCAGCTCCTTCTCGCGCTTCGTCAGCTCTTCGAAACGGACGAGGAGCTGCTTGTGCTTCTCGGAGCGGACTTTCGGGTCTTTGATGTCTGAGACCTCGCCGAGCCGCTGGCGGCGGATGAGGTCTTTCTCCTCGGCACGAATCTGGGCGCGCACCTCATCCATCTCTTTGAGGACTTTCAGATTCTCTTCGATGTTCTTGGTGCCGATGGTGCGCGTGCCCTTGAACATCATGTGCTCGAAGAGGTGCGAGAGGCCGGTGATGCCGGGGCGCTCGTTGACCGAGCCGGTGCGCGTGATCCAGCCGGCGGCGATGTTGGGGTCGCCCTTGCGCGGCACCATCAGCACGCGCAGGCCGTTGTCGAGCACGACCTCCTGCACGGGCACGTTCTGCGCCCGCGCGCCCGCGGCGCACAGGAAGAGCGCGAGGAGGGCGTAGGTAAATCTTCTCATGCTGCTTACCTCGAATCCTTCTAAGGGGATTGGAACTGTGGGTTGTAGTCCGGGGTCTTCCGTGGAGACGGCCGAAGCTCCGTTACCATGTAGCGGTGCGAGAAAGTTTTACAACGTCGGTGGGGGCGTGTGCAACCGCACGGTCAGGGGAGAGAAAGACGAAGGCCCCGCTCATTGTCTTGAGCGGGGCCTTCGCGCGTCAGGGGAGTGGGGAGCCCTACTTCTCCTGCCTCTGGATGAGCGCTTCGAGCGCGGCGAGGCGCTGCTCCAACGTGTTGACCTTGTTGCGGAGCTGCTGGACTTCTTCGGTCTTCTGCTCAAGCTCCAGCGTGCGCGCGTCGAGCGCCTTGACGGCCGCGAGCGAGACGCCGACCGCGTCCTGGATGCCGATGGCCTTGTCGGTCGTGCCGAGCTTGAACGCGTCGTAGAAGTCTTCGGCCATCGGCCCGAGGTGGCGCGACTGCTGCCCCTCGGCGATGTAGTTCCACGTCGAGACCGGAACTTTACGAAGTGAAGCGAGCACGTCGTCGCCGTTGACGAGCGAGAAGTTCTCCTTCGTCGTGCGGCTCGAAGTGCAGTTGAAGACGCCCGAGCCGGCGGGCAGGTTGCAGCCCGTCGTGCCCGCGAGGTTCGTGCGGAAGCGGAAGCCGCCCGTCGCGCGCGCCGCGAACTCGTTGTTCGCCGTGTTGCGGAACGTGTCGGCCGAGGCCGTCGCCGAGCCGTCCGACCAGATGAACGTGCCGGTGAAGCCGTTGTTCGAGGCGAACTTGCCCATCGCCGTCGTGTGATCCTGGTCGGCCGTCACGTTGTAGCCGATGGCGACCGCGGCGAGCCCGCGGAGGTTGAAAGAGTCGGGGTCGCACTTGCCGTTGATGAGCGGGCCGCCCGACTTGGCGTTGTTGCCCAGCGCCACGCCGTAGGTGTCGCACACGCGGTTACCCGCGCCCGCCGAGAAGCCCGCGGCGCCCTTCACTTGGTTGCCGCTGCCGAAGACGATGGACGACGTGCTCTCGGCCGAGTTCGTGTCGCCGAAGGCGAGCGCGTAGAGGCCGATGGCTGTCGAGTTCGAGCCGCCCGCCCACGAGAAGAAGCCGACGTTCGCGTCGTCCCACTCGTTGTCGGCGTAGCCGGAGCGGAAGGCGCCCTTGTACGAATCCCAAGAGGTGCGGTAGCCCTTGCCCTGCATGGGCGAGACGCCGATGCCGAGGTTGCCGGTGGCGACGAAGCTGCCGTTCTGGAAGACCTTGAACCACGCGGGCGTGTGGCCGCCAGGGCCGGAGCAGCAGGTCGAGCCGCCGCGCAGGTTGATCATCGGGGCCGTGCCGTTGGCGTCGCCGACCGAGAGCTGCTCGGCGCCGGGGACGAACTTGACGAAGTTCGAATCGACGTAAGCCTTGTTCGTCGCGTCGGTCGCGCTGACGGGGTTGGCGACGTTGACGATGTTCGTGCCGTTCATCGACAGGCCGTTGAAGGTGTTCTGGCCCGTCCAGTTGTTCTGCGCGTTCAGGCGCGCCATGTTGGCCGAGTGGCGGTTGTCGCCGATGACGCCGACGGTGGCCGCGTCGTTGATGGCCGTGACGATGCTCGTGCCCGACGGCGTGCCGCCGCCGCCCGCGGTCGTCTGCTTGGTGCCGTCGGGGAAGATGAGGCCGTTGCCCGCGCCGCTGACCAGGAGGTTGCCGACCACCTCAAGCCTCTGCGCGGGCGCCGTCGTGCCGACGCCGAGGTTGCCGGCGGCCGTCAGCCGCATCCGCTCAAGCCGCGCGGCCGTCGTGTAGAAGATGATCGGCTCGGTGTTGTTGAGGTTGCCGATGCCGAAGTTCGACCCCGAGGACTCCAGCAACCCCGTCTTCGGCTTGAGGAAGGCGCCGCCCACGCCGGGCGTCCAGCCCGCCCCGAGCACGTTGAGGCTGGTGTAGTCCACGGCGTAGTCGTTCGGGTTAAGGCCCGCGCGCAGCGACGAGAGCGCCGTGGCCCCCGCGCTGTCGTTGCTGACGAAGAGCGAGGTGCCGGTCGGCTGCGAACGGTTGACGTGCAGCACGCTGTTCGGGTTCGGGCTGGCCGTGCCGATGCCGACGTTGCCGTTCAACTCGGTCACGACGGAGTCGCCGAGCGTGCCCGCGCCGTCGAGCCACTTGGAGAGCTTGTTGGCCGTGCCCGTCCCCGAGACTGCGGCCGCCGTCTGGCTGTCCGCCGCGGGGGCTGTCGCGGAGAAGAAACTCCTCTTCAACGCAACGCCGTGCGCGGAGGTCAGGACGGTGCCGTCGTCGAAGCGGATGCCGCCCCGCGCGCGGATGGTGCCGGCCACGTCGAGCGTATCTTCGGGAGTGGCGGTGCCGATGCCGACGCGCCCCTCGGGCGTGACGCGCATCTGCTCCCGCTCCTTGCCCGAGAAGAGATCGCCGGTGCGGAAGGTGAGCGCGCCCGCGGTCGAAGTCACCTGCCCGTCGGTGCCGTCGTGCGCCGTCACCGTCACGGCGTTCGACTTCTTCGCGTGCGCCGTCGCTTCGGCGTCGTCCGGCTTGATGCCGGCTGCCGAGAGCGCCTGCGCGAAAGAGGTCTTCAACTCCGACTCACCCTCTTTGCCCAGCGCGGCGCGGCCCCCCTCGACCGCGACCGAGCTGAGCTTGCGGCTCTGGCCGCCCTCAATGTCTTCGGCCGTCAGCACGCAGAGGTACGAGCCGTCCGCGAGGCCGCGCCCGTCCCAGTCGTAGATGCCGCCCGCGCGGAAGCCCGAGTCGAAGAGGCGCTCGCCCGACGCCGTGTAGACTTCGAGGCGGACGCGGCGCGCCTCGCCCGGCGCGACGAACCGCACGCCCGCTGCGGTCGAAGAGGCGGCGACGGCCGGCCCGGCCTCGCCGCGCTTAACGGCGGCGTCCTGCGCCAGCACCGGCCCGGCCAGCAGCAAGGCAGACGTAGAGATAGAGAGAATGCGACGTATGACGGACATGATGTGTATGAACCTCCGAATCAGATCCCTTCAATCTGGGCCGGGGAAAATCCCGGCCACTCACATACGCGCAAATCGCGCCGGGAAAGGATCAGGAGGCCGTGCACGCCCGTCTTCGTGCGCCCTACCGCCGCCTTGTTCTGGGCTTCGGAGCCTCCTCGTTCGCCGCGTCGTCGTCGTACTCGTTCTCGAAGGAGAAGACGGCGCCGGGGAAGCGCGCGCGCAAAGCCCTCTGGTCGCGCAGCTTGAGCCGATTGTTCCCCATGAAGACCTTCAGCCCTTTGATCTTCGCCAAAGACTGCGGCAGCAAGACCCCGCCGTTCGCGTTCACGGACAACTCCTGAAGGTTCGGCAACTCGCCGACGAAGGAGGGGATTTCACGCAGGGCGTTGTAGTCGAGCGCGAGCTTCTGCAAACCCTTGAGCGCGGCGACCTGCGGCGGCACGGAGCGCAGCCCGTTCCGGCCGAGGTCGAGCTCTTCCAACTTCTGCAAGTTCGCGAGCGTCTCCGGCAGGGCCTTGCTCTTCGGCGACCGCGCGGGGCGTTCCAGATCGCGCGGGTCGAGCGCGCCGTAGAGCCTCAGCACACGCAAATTCGACAGGCGGCCGATTGAGCGCGGGAGCGAGACGTTCATCGAGCAGCCGTTCCCGTTGTCGATGACCAGCTCCTCCAACTTCCGCAACTGCCCCAACTCCTCGGGCAGGTCTTCGAGCTTCTCAAGACACGCCATCTCCAACGCCTCAAGGTTGACCAGCCGACCCAACCCGGGCGGCAGGTGTTTCATCCCCGGGTCTACGCCGCCCGAGATGGCGAGGCGCCTCACGCTCTCGGGCGCGCGCAACGCCTTCTCCAAACTGTCGAAAGACCCCTCGTCCTGGCCCACACAGACCATTGCGAACTGAAGGCACAGCAGACCGACCGCGAAACGAGACAGCAAGCTCCCTCTCAAAATGTTTCCTCCGTGACGGTTGAAAGAATGAAAGACACACAGGCCGGCTAACCATACCGCCCGGCCGCCGCGACCGGCAAGTGGGCACGGGCGGACTTGCCTGAATGAATGCTCATTCAGTATGATGGCTCCGACCCGTCAGGGAATTTTCGGAAAGTCTCGGAGTCGAACCCCCTTATGCTTCGGATCGAAAAGGCCGCCGTTTTGGGCGCGGGCACGATGGGCGCGCAGATCGCCGCGCACCTCGCCAACGCGGGCATCCCCACGCTTCTGCTCGACATCGTCCCCAAAGAGCCAACCGCGGAGGAGCACGCGCGCGGGTTGACGCTCGAATCTAAAGAAGTGCGCGACCGCGTCGCGCGCGCGGGGCTTGAAGCGGCGAAGAAGGCGAAGCCCGCGGCGTTCTTCACGCCGGGCGCGGCCGCGCTCGTCACCCCGGGCAACTTCGCGGACGACCTGCCGCGCCTCAAGGACTGCGACATCGTCATCGAGGCCGTCGTCGAGAACCTCGACATCAAGCGGAGCCTGTTCGAGCAGGTCGAGAAGTTCCGCAAGCCCGGCTCGGTCGTCGCCTCGAACACGAGCGGCATCCCCATCCGCCAGATCGCCGAGGGGTTTTCGGATGACTTCCGCGCGCACTTCCTCGGCACGCACTTCTTCAACCCGCCGCGCTACCTGCATCTTGTCGAGTTGATCAGGACTGAGTGGACGAAGCCCGAAGTCTCGTGCTCGGTCTACGGCTTCCTCGACCGGCGTTTGGGGAAGGGCGTCGTAGTGGCGAAGGACAGGCCGAACTTCATCGCCAACCGCATCGGCACGTACGGCGCGCTCGTCACCCTGGGCGTGCTGGCGGAGGGCGGCTTCACCATCGAGGAGGTCGATAAGATTACCGGCCCCGCGTTGGGGCGGCCGAAGTCGGCCACCTTCCGCACGTTCGACATCGTCGGCCTGGACGTTTTGACGCACGTCGCGCGCAACCTCTACGAGGCGGTGCCGGACGACGAGGAGCGCGCGGTCTATCAACTTCCCGAGTTCGTCGAGCGCATGGTCAATCAAGGCATCCTCGGCGACAAGACGAAAGGCGGCTTCTACCAGAAGCGCGGCGGGGGCGAGAAGAGAGAGATTTGGACGCTCGACGTGGCGTCGCTCGAATACCGCGCGCCGCAGAAGGCGAAGTTCCCCTCGCTCGAAGCCGCGAAGAACGTCGAAGACACGCGCGCCCGCGTCAAGTCTCTCTTCTGGGGCAAAGACCGCGTGGGCGAGTTCCTTTGGAAGACCTCTTCGCGCGTCTTCGCCTATGCCGCGAACCGCATCCCCGAGATTGCCGACACGGTCGTCGAAGTTGACCGCGCGATGAAGTGGGGCTTCGGCTGGGAACTGGGCGTCTTCGAGGCGTGGGACGCGGTCGGCGTCGAGAAGGTCGTCGCGCGTTGGAAGGAGGAAGGGAAGGCGATTCCGTCGAACGTGCAACGGCTGCTCGACGCGGGCGCGACCTCCTTCTACAAGTCCGAGGGCGGGCGCGACTCCTACTTTGACTTCGAGTCGGGCGAGTACAAGCCCGTCGCAGACCAGCCGGGCGTCATCGTCCTCAAGTCCCTGAAAGACCGCACGGGCGTCGTCAGGAAGAACGCGGGCGCGTCGCTGTTGGATCTGGGCGACGGCGTGGCGTGCCTTGAGTTCCACTCGAAGATGAACTCCATCGGCGGCGACACGCTGTCGATGTTGAAGGCGGCGCTCGCCGAGGTCGAGAAAAATTTTGTCGGCCTCGTCGTCGGCAACCAGGGGCAGAATTTTTCGGTCGGCGCGAACCTGATGCTCGTGCTGCTTGGCGCGCAGGAAGAGGATTGGGACGAGCTTGACTTAGGGATTCGTGCCTTCCAGCAGGCGACGATGTCTCTGCGCTACTCGCCGAAGCCGGTCGTCGTCGCGCCGTTCCAGATGACTTTCGGCGGCGGCTGCGAGATGACCCTGCACGCAGACCGCGCGCGCGCCGCGGCCGAGACGTACATCGGGTTGGTCGAAGTCGGCGTCGGCCTGATCCCGGCGGGCGGCGGGACGAAGGAGATGCTCGTGCGCGCGCTCGACTCCATCCCGCCGGGCGTAACGGAGGCCGACCCGTTCCCCTTCGTCAAGCGCGCGTTCGAGACCATCGCGATGGCGAAGGTGGCGACCTCCGCGGCCGAGGCGAAGACGCTCGGGTTCCTGCGCGAAGAGGACTCCTTCTCGATGAACGCCGACCGCCTTGTCGCCGACGCGAAGCAGGAAGTGCTCGCGCTCGCTTCCACCGGTTACACGCAGCCGCAGCAGCGGACGGACGTGCTTGCCCTGGGCAACGCGGCGCTCTCGACCATCAAGCTCGGCATCCACCAGATGAAGCGCGGCGGCTTCATCTCCGACTACGACGCGGTCATCGGCGAGAAGCTCGCACGGATTCTGACCGGCGGCGACCTCAACCACGAGACGCGCGTCTCCGAGCAGTACCTTTTAGACCTCGAACGTGAGGCGTTCCTCAGCTTGTGCGGCATGCGCCAGACGCAGGAGCGCATCGCGCACATGCTGAAGACCGGCAAGCCGCTGCGTAACTAAAGGAGCGTGCGATGAGCGTGAGCACAGCCGCGGGCGTGAGTCATAAGAAGGACGAGTTGGGCGTGCTGCTCGAAGAACTGGCCGCCATCGGCCGCGAGGCGCGCGAGGTCTTCGGCCGCCTGTCGGCCGCGCAGCTCAACTGGAAGCCCTCGGCCGAGCAGTGGAGCGTCGGCCAGTGCTTCGACCACCTGATCGTGACGAACAGCACCTTCTTCCGCGGCCTGGAGAAGGTCGCGGCCGGCACGTACAAGTCGAGCCTGTGGGGGCGCGTCTCGCCGTTCTCGGGCTTCTTCGGCCGCTTCATCCTGAAGGCGCTCGACCCCGAGAAGGGGCGCAAGACGAAGGCGCCGCGCGTCTTCGAGCCGAAGCAGAGCGACGTGGCGGCCGACGTGATCGAACGGTTCGCGGCGCACCAGGAGGAGCTGTCCGCGCGGATGCGTGCGACCGCGGGCGCAGACCTGCGGGGCCTGAAGGTCACGTCGCCCGTCTCGCCGGTCGCGACCTACAGCCTGCTCGACGCCTACCGCATCGTCGTCGCGCACGAGCGCAAGCACTTCGAGCAGGCGCGCCGCGTGACGCGGGCCGCGGGCTTCCCGGTCAGTTAAGTTCAAAGTTTGAAAGTTCAAGGTTCAAAGTTGAAGATAGAAGCTCTTCAGTCGGAACCTTGAACTTTGAACTTTGAACTTGAGACTTTGAACTATGGACTACCCCATCACACCGGCCGTGAGGCTTTTGCGCGAAAAGAAGGTGGAGTTCGAGCCGCACCTCTACGACTACGTCGAGCGGGGCGGGACGAGCCATTCGGCGGAGGCGTTGGGCGTGGACGAGCACGCGGTCGTCAAGACGCTGGTGATGGAGGCGGAAGGCAAGCGGCCCTTCATCGTCCTGATGCACGGCGACCGCGAGGTCTCGACCAAACAGCTCGCGCGACACATGGAGGTGAAGGCCGTCCACCCTTGCGACTTCGCGGAGGCGCAGAAGCACACGGGTTACCTCGTCGGCGGCACGAGCCCCTTCGGCACGCGCACGCACCTGCACGTCTACGCCGAGCGAACCATTTTTGATCTGCCGAAGATTTACATCAACGGCGGCAAGCGCGGCTTCCTCGTCTCGATAGACCCGAAGGTCTTGAGGGAAGTCCTGCACGCCGAGGAAGTGGAAGTCGCCATCTGAAAAGAGTAGCCAGTAGCCGGTAGAATAACCTTCTTCCTACTGTCTACTGTCTACTTAACGGAGTTTTATGAGAGAAGCAGTTATCGTCTCCGCCGTGCGCACGGCGGTCGGCAAGGCCCCGAAGGGGACTCTGAAGAACACGCGGCCCGACGAGATGGGCGCGGCCGTCATCGAGGAGGCCGTGCGCCGCGCCGGAGGGTTGGAGAAGTCGGAGATCGAGGATGTCGTCATGGGCTGTGCGATGCCCGAGGCCGAGCAGGGCATGAACGTCGCGCGCGCCGCGGCCATCCGCGCGGGGCTCCCCGTGGAGACGAGCGCGATGACCATCAACCGCTTCTGCTCCTCCGGCCTTCAGTCCATCGCCATCGCGGCCGACCGCATACGCTCCGGCGGCGCGGACGTGATCGTCGCGGGGGGCCTTGAGACGATGTCGCTCATCCCGATGGGCGGCCACATCATCCGGCCGAACCCGTACCTCGTCGAGCACTACCCGGACTTCTACCTCAACATGGGGCTGGCGACCGAGAACGTCGCGCGCAAGTACGAGGTCTCACGCGAGGAGCAGGACGCCTTCGCGCTTCAGTCGCACCAACGCGCGGCGGCCGCGCAGGACGCGGGGAAGTTTGAAGACGAGATCGTGCCTCTCAAGGTTACGTTTGAAGAACTGAACGAGCGCGGCAAGAAGACGGCGCGCGAAGTCAACTTCACCAAAGACGAAGGCGTGCGCCGCGACACTTCCGAAGAGGGGCTTGCCAAACTGCGTCCCGCCTTCCACGCGAAGGGCACGATTACGGCGGGCAACGCCTCGCAGATGTCGGACGGCGCGGCGGCCGCAGTCGTCATGTCGGACGAGCGCGCGCGTCAGTTGAACCTGAAGCCGCTTGCGCGCTTCGTCGCCTACGCTACGGCCGGTTGCCCGCCCGAGGAGATGGGCATCGGCCCCGTCCACGCCATCCCGAAGGTCTTAAAAATCGCCGGGCTCAAGCTCGAAGACATCGATGTCTTCGAGCTTAACGAAGCCTTCGCCGCGCAATCGCTCGCCGTCATCAAGACGCTCGGGCTCGACCCCGAGCGCGTCAACGTCAACGGCGGAGCCATCGCCCTCGGTCACCCGCTCGGCTGCACCGGCGCGAAGCTCACCGCCTCAATCCTGCGCGAGCTGGAACGTCGCGGCGGTCGCTACGGCATGGTCACGATGTGCGTCGGCGGCGGCATGGGCGCCGCGGGTATCTTCGAGCGTTTAAGTTGAATTCGTCGTCACAAGTAAAGAAAGGATAAGTCTATGAGTGCCGTAGCTGAAGATAAAAAGATCGTCGTGGGCGGAAGTTTCCTTATTGAAGAGAGGACGCCCGAGGAGGTCTTCACGCCCGAGGACTTCGACGAGGAGCACCGCATGATTGCCGACACCGCGCGGCAGTTCATGGACAACGAGGTGCGGCCGCGCGTCCCCGAGCTTGAGAAGAAGGACTGGAAGCTGGCGCGCGAGCTGGTGCGGAAGGGGGCCGAGATCGGCTTCGTCGGCGCGACCGTGGCCGAGGAGTACGGCGGGCTCGGGCTCGACCAGGTGGCGGGCGCCATCCTCGGCGAGGCTTTGGGGCGCGCCGCCTCGTTCGCCACGACGATGGGCGCGCAGGGCGGCATCGGGCTGCTGCCCATCGTCTACTACGGCACAGAGGAGGCCAAGCAGAAGTACATCCCGCGCGTCGTCACGGGCGAGCTGATTACCGCTTACGCTTTGACGGAAGCGGGTTCCGGCTCCGACGCGCTCGCGGCGAAGGCGACGGCGAAACTCTCCGAGGACGGCACGCATTACGTCATCAAGGGCGAGAAGATGTGGATTACGAACGGCGGCTTCGCAGACCTGTTCGTCGTCTTCGCCAAGGTTGACGGCGACAAGTTCACGGGCTTCATCGTCGAGCGGCAGGAGGGTCTGTCGAACGGGGCCGAGGAGCACAAGATGGGCATCAACGGCTCTTCGACCACGGCGCTCGTGCTCGACGATGTGAAGACGCCGGTCTCTAACTTGCTCGGCGAGGTCGGCAAGGGGCACAAGATCGCCTTCAACATTCTCAACATCGGCCGCTTCAAGCTGGGCGCGATGTGCCTCGGCGGGATGAAGCTGGCGACGGCCGAGTCTGTGCGCTACGCCAACGAGCGGCACCAGTTCGGCAAGCCCATCTCTTCTTTCGGCGCCATCAAGCACAAGCTGGCCGAGATGGCGATTAAGACCTGGGTCGGCGAGGCGATGACCTATCGCACGCTCGGCCTGATCGAAGGCGCCATCAACGCGACGGCCGACGCCGCAGACCCCGAGTCGAAGCTGCGCGCCATCGAGGAGTACGCCGCCGAGTGCTCGGCCATTAAGGTCGCGCTCTCGGAGTACTGCCAGTACGTGACGGACGAGATGGTGCAGATTTACGGCGGCTACGGCTACTCGGCCGACTACCCGGCCGAGGCCGCCTACCGCGACGCGCGCATCAACCGCATCTTCGAGGGCACGAACGAGATCAACCGCATGCTCATCCCGGGCATGCTCATGAAGCGCGCGTTGGGCGGCAAGCTCGCGCTGCTGCCCGCGGCGCAGGCGCTCATGGACGAGGTGCTGTCTCCTTCGATGCCTTCGCTTGATGAAGACGAGACGGTGCTCGCGGCCGAAGCGAAGCTCGCGAAGAACGCGAAGAAGGTCGCGCTGATGGTCTTGGGCACGGCGGCGCAGAAGTTCATGGCAGCGCTCTCCGAAGAGCAGGAAGTTCTCATCGGCGCGTCGAACATCATCATGGATGTCTTCGCGATGGAGTCGGCCATCCTCCGCGCGCAGAAGCTCGCCGCTTCTCAGAGCGAGGAGCAGGCGGCGCTCTACCTCGACATGGTGCGCGTCTTTTGCAACGACGCCGTCGAGCGCGTCGAAGCCGAGGCCAAGAACACGCTCGCGGCCACGGTCGAGGGCGACGAGCTGCGCACGCTCCTCGCGGCCCTCAAGCGCTTCACTAAGCACACGCCCACCAACACCGTCGCCGCCCGCCGCCGCATCGCCGACGCGATGATCAAGGCGAACCGGTACGTCTACTAAGTGAGCGGTGAGCAGTAAGCAGTGAGCAGTCTGCTTTGAAGCCTTCGACGAGGTTTCGAGCAGACTGCTCATTTGACTACTGCTCACTGCTCACTGCTTACTGCTCACATGAAAATCATCCCCATCTCCGTGCCGACGCCCTTCTACGTGGGGCCTGTGAACGTCTACCTCATCGCGGAGGAGCCTCTGACGCTCATCGACACGGGGCCGAAGACGAAGGAGGCGATTGAGGCGCTGCGGGAGGGTTTGAGGCAGGCGCGCGTCCGCGTCTCCGACCTCAAACGCATCGTGCTGACGCACGCGCACGAAGACCACTGCGGGCTCGCGAAGCAGGTGCGGGACGAGGCGAAGGACGCGCAGGTCTTCGTCCACGGCTGGGAGACCGGCCACCGCGCGGGTCGTTTGGAGTACGGCGAGAATCGTGCGTTGCTTGAACGCGCGGGCGTGCCGCCCGACGAGCTGGCCGAGATGCGCCGCATGTACGAGGGCATCCGCCGCTTCGCCGACGCGCTCGAAGACCACGAGCACGCCGAGCTTGTGGACGATGAAGAGATAAAATTTGAGAGGGGC
>CAXTSK010000022.1:0-20959 GCA_964246655.1 uncultured Pyrinomonadaceae bacterium | reverse complement strand
GCCGCGAGGCTCCCGCGCCGCGAGGTGTAGCCGATGACGCAGCCGCGCAGCGCCGGGTCGCGCTTTAGCAACTCCACGAAGTATTCGTAAAGCATGGCCTCATCCGGGTAGTTGTCGCCGTACTCCGAGTCCGAACGGTCGCCGCGTTCGATGACGGTGTACCTGTCGAACGGCAGCGGCGACTTCTCGCCCGACATCAGCAGTATGGGGTCGAGCGGCTTAACGGGCGGCTCCGCGCCGGGCGGGACGACCCACAACTGGAAGGTGGTTTCGTCGCGCAGCCCTGCGAAGATGGTCGAGAGGCGTGGGGCGTCGATGCCACGCGTCATGACGAGGTAATTGCGCGAGGTGTTTGCGCGCCGCAGGGGCCAGCCGGGGAACTTGTGCCGTGCGCCGTAGGCGACGATGACTCCGCGGAACGCGGGCTCTTGCTGTAACTCGATGGCGAAGTTGTCGAGGCGCGCCATGAGGTCGGAGAGCTGTACCTCGCCGTACTCGTCGATGAGCCGCGCGCCGCCGGGCGCGGGCTGCTGCCGCGCTTGAACGACAACGGCCGCGAGCGCGAGCAGAAGGAGTGTCGTCAAGAGTCTTCTCATCTAAACCCCCGCGGGCGTGCCGAGCGCGCCCGCCAGAGACTCCGGCACGTTCAGAATGTCTCGCCAGCCCGAACCGTCCGAGCGCATGCGCGCGGTCAACTCGTCGCGCAGGCGTCTCAACTTGTCACTCAAGGTGTGCGGGTATTGGTCGAGGGCGGGGAAGCGCCGGAGCTGGTCTTCGACGAAGGACTTCTGCTTGATGATGGAGGGGATGGGCTTGTGACGGCCGCCCTCCCAGAAGGGTTGGAGCAGGCGCTCGACGCGCGCGGCGCCAGGTATCTCGACCTGCTCGTCGTCGAGCCCGGTCACGTCGGCGACGTAGCGCCCTTCGGCGTCCGAGCCGCGGAAGACTTGCAGGCGGCCGGGCAGCGTCGATTTCTCCGGCGTGTTCGAAGCCTTGAGCGTGGGGCGGCCGTCGATGACGCACTCCTTGAAGATGACGCCCGCGACGCGGCGGACTTCGCCCGAGAGCTTGGTGCCGATGCCGAAGCCCGCGGCCTGCGGGAACTCCTCGACGATGCGGCGCACACCCTCCACGTCCAAGTCGCCGGTCAGCACGGGCATCAGGTCTTTGAGCCCGTTCGCCTCGAAGAATTCCAGACACCACTTGCCGAGCTTCGCGAGGTCGCCCGAGTCCACGCGGAAGCCCTTGAAGGCGCGGCGGCGCTCGGGCGTCGAGGTCGCGGCCAGCGCCGCGTGCACCGCGCCCATATGCACGTCAATGGTGTCGAGCAGAAGCGTCGTGCCCTGCGGGTTGGCGTCGAGCCAGCGCTCGAAGGCGACCTGCTCGAAGTGCTTGGGCCTGCCGGTGCGTGGCTCGATCTCGGGCTCGTCCATGAACTCGACGTAGGACTGCTGCCAGTAGTGCGCCTCGGTGCCGACCGCAGGGATTTCGAGCCGGTGCGCGGCCTCCATGTTCGACGTGTCGTTGAAGCCGCCGATGAAGGCGTAAGTCGCCACGTCCACCGCGCGCTCGATGTCGCCGTTGCGCCGGAGCGAGAAGTCCGAGAGCCAGCGGTCACCCGCGGCCATGCGAATCTGCATGGCGATGGAGGCGGTCGTGATGGGCAGGTCGAAGGCGTGCTCGAACTTGATCTCCTGCGCCTGCGCGAGGCCGAAGGCGCCGGTGATGTCCGCGAAGGGCTGACCGGCGAGCATGATCGTGCCGGGGCGCACCGCCCTCACGGTGCCGACGAAGTTAATGTCCTCGACGGCCTTCGCGAACAGATGCAGTCCGCCGCGATCCTGTTCGAGCGTGCGCAGGCGCGGGCGGTCGATTCGCAAGTCCAGCAGCGAACTCAGCAGCCGCTCGTGCCCGAGGCACGGCGCGTAAGGGAGCTTCCGCTGCGTCACGTAGAAGGTCGCCTCCGTGTCGCTCAGAAGCCCGTCGTGCAAACGCGTCGCCTCTTTGTAAGAGGCGTCGCCCATCGTGGCGTGGTAGCGGTCGATGTTGAGCATGTGTGGTCAGTAGGTTTCTGAGCCGCGGATTCACGCGGATGGACACGGATTTAAATCTCTCTTCCGATTAAATCTTTTTCCGATCCGCGCCCATCCGCGTGAATCCGCGGCCGCTCCTATTTCTGCGATGTAATGCCACCTCCGCCAAGAAACGCCTTGGCTTCCTGTAGCTCGGGCCGGTCGGTGTCGGCGTGGGCGCAGAGCGCGACGAGCTGCTTGTAGAAGCCTTCGGCCTTCTTCCTGTCTCCCGCGAGTGCGGCCGCGCGCGCCGCGCCGTAGAGCCCGTTGAAGCGGTTGGGCGTGTTGCGGAATGACGCCTCGAACTCGCGCAGGGCGGCGGCCGGTTCTTGAAGCTCAAGCAGCAGTTCGCCGAGCTGCTCGCGCGCGGGCAGGAGCGCGCCGGGCGTGACGGGGTGTTTCTCGGTGGCGTCGTCCGACTCCGCCGCCTCGCGCATGAGTTGCAGCGACTCCTCACGCTTGCCTTCGGCGTGCGCCAGCCAGGCCGAGGCGACCAGCCGCGCGATCTCGACCTGCTTCGCCCAGTCGTAACCGCCTTTCGCTTCGGCGAGCGCCTGCCGGATGGCCGAAAGCTTCTCGACCTCCTGCCGCGCCTTGGCCGCGTCGCCCGAGCGCGCGGCTCCGACGGCCCGCGCGAAGTGTACGTGCGCCACGGCCCAGCGGAACTGCTCCCAAGGGAACGTCGCCATGCCGTCCGGGTGCAGGGGCAACTTCGCCGCCTCGTCCCAACGTCGCCGTTCGAGCGCGTAGCGCGCGGGGATGGCCGTGGCGGCGTAGGCCACCTTGAAACTCTCCGGCTCGGCCTTCCGAATCCTGTTCAGCTCTTCGAGCACGCCGCGCGCGCGCCCATCCTCCGCGCCTTGCAGGTATGCGTAGGCGAGGTAGTCCAACGCGTGGAACTGCTCGTCCCACACGCCCTGCATGCGGTTCCTTGCGGCGAAAGCCTCGGCCGCCGCACGAGCGTCGAGGTTCGAGCGTATCGCCTCCTGCCAGAGGCCGAGCCGCGTGAAGATGTGCGAGGGCATGTGGCGCGCGTGCGCCGAAGAGGGCGCGATCTTCGCGTAGCCGCGCGCGGCGGGCAGCGCCAACTGCGCGAGCGCCGGATAGTCATAGCTGTGGATGAGGTAGTGCGTGACGCCGGGGTGCTCGGGCTCGCGCGCCAGTACGCCGTTCAGAATCCGCGCCGCCTCCTTCTCGCTGGCGTAGGTCTTGTCCTTCGCCGCCGCCCCCTTCGCGATGAGCGTGAGCGCGTAGAAGACGCCGGCCTCGCTGTCCGAAGGGTAGCGCCGCGAGAGCTGCGCCATCGCTTCGCCGTACGCGCTGGCGCGCGCGCGGTGGTCGAGCTTGTCCGAGTCTTTGTAGAACAGCTCGACGGCCGCGATATAGTCGCGCTCGCGCTCGGTGCGCGCGCCGACCGACCGGGCCTGCTCCGCGGCCTGCTTCCCCTTCTGAAACTCGGCCGCGGTCGGCGGCGCCCAGAGCGGGTGGTAGTTGCTCATCGCGACGCCCCAGAAGGCCATGCCGCAACGCGGGTCTGTGGCGGCGACTCCGGCGAAGGCCCGCTCGGCCTCCTCGTACTCGAAAGAGTGGAGCCAGGCGACCGCGCGGTTGAACTGCTTCCGAGCCTCGGGCGTGCAGGAGACTTCGAAGTTGACGCGCCCGAGCTTCTCCGTCCGGTCGTGGTGATGTTGGTGTTCCATCTGCGCCGCGACGGGAGTCGCCCGGCAGATGAGTGTGACGAGCAGAGCCGCGGTCGATAACGCGGCGACGGGGAGATTCTTTTTCATAAGCCCTCCCTTGCCTTCAGAATTTGAAATTTCAAATTCTTAAACGACCTCCGCCCCGGCGGCGCGCATCTCTTCGATGGCGCGCTGGTCGTCGCCGGGCTGGAGGTTGACGGCGCGCATGGCGTCGGAGAGGGCGCGGACGCGGAAGCCCGCGCGCAGTGCGTCGAGGACGGTGTTCTTGACACAGTAGTCTGTGGCGAGGCCGCCGACCCAGACCTCGCCGACGCCCTCGCGGCACAGGTCTGCGGCGAGCGTCGTCCCGTCGAAGGCCGAGTAGTTGTCCTCGTCGCCGAGACCCTTCGAGACGACGTGGACGCGCGGGTCGTCGAGCAGGTCTTCGTGGAACTCCGCGCCGCGCGTGCCCTGCACGCAGTGGACGGGCCACGTCCCGCCGTAGGCGGCGAAGTGCTTGGTCTGCTCGGGGTGCCAGTCGCGGCTCTTGTAGACGGGCTCGTCGCGTTCGAGGAACTCTTCCATGAGACGGTTGAGCGGCTCGACCACCTCGTCGCCGCGCTCGACGGCCAGCGCGCCGCCCGGGCAGAAGTCGTTCTGCACGTCCACGACGACGAGCGCCCGCTTCTCTATATCGGATGACATCTCGTTTACCTCTCTCGCGCGAATCGGTCGGTACAGTCTGGCACCATTCTACGTCACACGACGCCGGGCGCAAAAAAAAGCCGGCGCGCACGTCCGAGCGTGCGCACCGGCTTTCGGCCGGAGGGCGGCGGGGAGACTGTCCTCCCTCCGGGTTCGTCAGAGGCCGCGCGGGCCTCAGAAGAAGAGCGAGTAGAGCAGGCGGTTGGGCGAGCCCGTGCCGACGCCCGTGAGCACGTTCGTCGTCGCGCCGTTGACGATGGCGTTACGGACGGTCGCGTTCGACGCGGTCGTGTGCCCTTGCAGGTAGAGCGCCGCGACGCCCGCGACGTGCGGCGTTGCCATCGAGGTGCCGGAGATCGTGTTGGTCGCCGTGTCCGACGTGGCCCACGCCGAAGTGATCGAGGAGCCGGGCGCGAAGATGTCCACGCACGTGCCGAAGTTCGAGAAGGACGAGCGCGCGTCCGTCGAGGTCGTCGAGCCGACCGTGATGGCCGCCGCGGTGCGGGCCGGCGAGACGTTGCAGGCGTTCTGGTTCTCGTTGCCGGCGGCGACGGCGAAGGTCACGCCCGCGTTGATGGCGTTGTTGACGGCCGTGTCGAGCGCCGACGAAGCGCCGCCGCCGAGGCTCATGTTGGCGACCGCCGGCAGGACGCGGTTCGAGGCGACCCAATTGACGCCCGCGATGACGCCCGAGGTCGTCCCCGAGCCCTGACAGTTGAGCACGCGCACGGCGCGCAAGCTGACGCTCTTGGCGACGCCGTAGGTCGAGCCGCCGATGGTGCCGGGGAGGTGCGTGCGGTGGCCGTTGCAGTCCTGCCCGTTGCGGCGGTCGCCTAGGATTTCGGCCGAGACCGCGGCGCGGCCGCCGAACTGCGTGTGCGTCGTGCGGATGCCGGTGTCGATGACGTAGGCGCGGACGCCCGAGCCCGTCCAGTTGTAGGTGTAGGTGCCCGAGAGCGGGCGGTTGCGTTGGTCGATGCGGTCGAGGCCCCACGTCGCGCCCGTCTGCGTCGTGTCGGCCGTGTAGATTTGGTCCTCCTCGACGAACTGGACGCGCGGGTCTTCACTCAGGGCCAGCGCCTCGTCCTCGGTCATCTCGGCGGCGAAGCCGTTGAGCGCGCGATTGTAGCGCGCCTTGATCTTCTTGACATCGTAGGCCGCGACGAGCACGTCCGTGATCTGGTCGGCCATTGAGAAGGCGCCGGGGTCGCCCGCGGCCACGTCGTCGAGGACGACTATGTAGTGGCCTTTGATGGCCTTCTCCTTCTTGTGGAGCTTCTGCCCCTTGCGCGCGGGCGCGGGGCTGGCTGCGGAGCGCGAGCCGGAAGAGGTCAAAGCGGTGAGACACAGGGCTACCGTTGCGAGCAGTAAGAGAGTCTTTCTCATAGTCCCTCCAAAGGTCTGTCGAATGTCTGAAGGCCGGACGGCGGGCGCGCAGCCCGCCGTGAGGTCAACGGCGAAAGGGGGAACCGGGCAGACTTACGTCGCGTCCGAGCAAGGGGGAAAGACAGTCTGTTTGCGGGCAAGAGATCGGGGAAGTAGAAACGTCGGCCCTGGCAGTGGCTGAAGTCTACTGGTGAGTGCTGTGCAATATAGACAGCTTTCGCGCGGCGCGCAACTACTTTTTTATGAGGGGGGGCGCGAGCGCGAAGGGGCGCGGACATGACGCCCGCGCCCTTTCGAAATGACTTGACGCTTAAGCCCTGACCGCCTCGATGATGCTGAAGGGCGAGCGGGTCGGGACGAGGCGGGAGAGCCGGAGGCCGGCGGACTTGAGCAGCGCGGCGTACTCCTCGGCCGTGCGCTCGATGCCGCCGGGCGAGACGAGCATCTCCAAGTCGAGCACCTTGCTGTAGTGCGGCCCGTTCCCCTCGGGGACGACGCTCTCGACGATGAGGACGCGGCCGTCCGCTTCCATCGCGGCGTTGATATTCTTGAGGATTACACTCGCGCGCGCGTCGTCCCAGTCGTGGATGATGTGCTTCATGATGTAGGCGTCGGCGCGCGGCACGCTCTGGAAGAAGTCGCCCGCGACGCGCTCGACGCGGTTAGCTACGCCCTCGCGCCCGAGCAGCGCCGCCGCTCCTTCGACGACCGGCGCCACGTCGAAGAGGACGCCCGAAAGCTTCGGGTTGGCCTTCAGAATCCGCGCGAGCAGGTAGCCGTGTCCGCCCGCGATGTCTGCGAGCGTGCCGAACTCGGAAAAGTCGTAAGCCTCGACGACCGCGGGCGCGGTGCCGACGCTCATGTCGGTCATGGCGCCGTTGAAGATTTCGGCTTGCTCGGGGTTGTACGCGAAGTACTCGAAGACCTCCGAGCCGTGCGTCTGGCCCCACGCGGGCTTGCCCGTCCGCACGCTGTGCATCATGTTCGCCCAGACGTTGAAGTGCCACTCCTCGCCCATGAAGATCATGCCGTTGCGCAGCGAGCCGGGGAAGTCCGCGCGCAGGCGCTCGGCCAGAGGCGTCAGGCTGAAGGTTTGCGGCGCGACCTCCGCGAAGACGCCCACGCCCGCGAGCGAGCGCAGGACGCGGTAGAGCGAGCGCTCGTGCGTCTCGGTCTCGGCGGCCAACTCCGCGACGGGGCGCGGCCCCGCGGCGAGCAGGTCGGCGATGCCGAGCTTAGCGGCGACGTAGAGCGCCTGCGTCAACAGAGCGCCGAAGGCCATCTGCGTCAGCACGGCCTCGGGCGGCGGGCCTTGCGGCTCGGCCTGCGCGCCGGGGATAGAAATTTTGATGGGAAGAGTCTGAGAAGTCTCGGGACTGATCTGCGTGCTCATTCGTATCTCGCCCTCCGGGGAAATGTTCTCTCTTTGAATCCGCGTTTACGCGCACGATTCGGGGCTCAGATTAGAAGTGCCCCAACGTTTACGCGTGACGCGCGCGGGAAAAGGATCAGCGCGGCGGGCCGAAACGGCTGCAAGTTTCCGGCGACGGCGCGACGCTGTATAATCCGCGTCGTCCCGCCTCCAAGACAGGAAAGGCACTCTCTCATGAACGAAGTCGTCCTGAAGCGTTTCGAGCAGCCCGACGAGACGCGCGAGTTCGAGTTGGGCAGGTTCGAGATCGTGCACATCGGCGGGCTCACCGTCGGGCGTGCGACGTACCAGCCCGGTTGGAAGTGGTCTGTGCACGTCAGCCCGCTCGCGGGCACGCCCTTCTGCGAGGTCGAGCATGTCGGCCTCGTCGTCTCGGGCCACGCCGTCGCCGCGATGGTCGGGGGCGAGGTGTCCGACCTCACGCCCGGAGTCCTCTTCTACGTCCCGCCGACGCCGCACGACAGTTGGGTCGTCGGCGACGAGCCCTACGTCTCGCTCCACTTCCTCGGGGCCGAGAGTTACACGAAGTGACCGCCGCGCAGGAAACAATCGATGCCGCACACGTCCGGCGCGAGTTCGTCGCGCGCGGCTCGGTCGTGAGGAAGATTTGGGGTGACCCTGAGGTCGTGCTCCTCATCTTTGCGGGCTCGGCCGCGGAGTTCGCTCTGAACAGGGCGGTGGACTGGCTCTTCTTCACCGGCAAAATCCCGAGCGACCCCGTCGGCCGCCTCTTCTCGACGGTGCGCTACGCGCGCGAGATCGTCTTCGCCGACGAGGAGACGGCCCGCCGCACGCTCGGGCGCATCAACGCGGCGCACGCAGGCGTCGAGGGCTTGCGCGGGCAAGCGATTCCCGAGTGGGCGTACCGCGACGTGCTCTACATGCTCGTCGATTACTCCGAGCGCGCGCACCGGATGCTCTACGGCGCGCTGTCGCGTGCGGAGCGTGAGGAGCTTTACGCGGTCTTCAAACGCGTGGGCGAGGGTCTCAACGTCAAGGCGTTGCCCGACAGTTACGAGCACTGGCGTGCAGACCGGCGGTCGCACATGGAGCAAGACCTCGCTTACGGAAAATATACGGCGCAGCTCTACGACTCTTACCGCAAGCACCTGGGCGAGTGGCGCTACCAACTGCTGCTACAGGTGCAGGCGTTGCTCGTGCCGGAGCGCGTGCGACGACTGCTGCGTCTCAAACGTCGAACGGTCTTCTCGGCGGCGGTTGATGTCTACGCGGCGCTGCCCGTGCCGGGCCTGCGCCCGCTGCTGCGCCGTCTGCTGTTACACCCGCGCTATTGGGGCGAGGTCGCGGAGCTTGAGCGCGAGCCCGCCTGAACGGGCGTCCTTGTCATACACTTCGAGTTGTGTTTAGCTGGCCGCGTTAAGGCGGCGAGCGACGAATGATTCACACGGAGAGCGCGGGCGGCGTGGTCGTCAACGCGGAGGGGCGCGTCCTGCTGGTCAGCCAGCACGGCACGAGCTGGTCTCTGCCGAAGGGTCATCTGGAAGAGGGCGAGACGCCTTTGGAGGCCGCGCGCAGGGAGATACACGAGGAGACGGGCGTCAGCCAGCTTGAGCTTGTCCGCCCGCTCGGCAGCTACAGCCGTTACCGCATCGGCGCCGACGGCGGCGAAGACCGCTCGGAGCTGAAGACGATCCACCTCTTCCTCTTCAGAACCGACGCGACGGAGCTTGCGCCGCTCGACGCCGACAACCCCGAGGCGCGCTGGGTCGAGCGCGAGGGCGTCACGCGGCTGCTCACGCACGCGAAGGACAGGGAGTTCGTTGCCTCAGTCCTCGACCGTTTCTAAACCCCGAACAGCAAGGAGAAACGTCAGAGCATGCGGAAGGTCATCCTTTCCCTCGTCATCGTTTCGTGCGCCGCCGCGGCCGTGGCCGCGCAGCGCGAGACCGGCATCACCCCGCTTCCCAAAGAGAAGCTCGGCAGCGTCCCGGTCATCACCGTTAGCCAACCCGAGACGGTCGTCAGGGAGTTGTACCGCGTCCACCGCAACGGCAACGGCCACGTCTTCGAGAAGCAGGGGCGGAAGCTGCAACAGAAGTTCTTCGCCCCCAGCTTGGCCGCGCTCATCTGGAAGGACGTGACGGAGACGCCCGAGGGCGAGCTGGGCAACCTCGACTTCGACCCGCTCTACAACGCGCAGGACACGCGGATCAAGAACTTTCGCGTCGGCGCCTCGGCCGTCAAAGGCGACACGGCCACCGTCCCCGTCACCTTCATGAACTTCGACCAGAGGGTCAGGATCGAGTTCCGCCTCGTCAACACGAAGACGGGGTGGAAGATTTCGAACATCCTCTACGGCGGCGGCTCCGACCTCGTGCAGATTTTGAGCCAGCCGTTGTGAGGCCCGAGTTCTTTGAGCGAAGAGAACTAGCGCGTGGGTGACAAAACGTTAAAGCGGGCGGTCGTCTGCCTCTTCGTCTTCTTCTACGTCCCGTACCTGTACCAGCAGGGCTACCAGAGGGCGGGGCAGTACCCCGGCGACTTCCCGACGCTCTACTGGGGCGCGAAGATGGTCTTCGAGGAGGGGCGCTCGCCCTACGTGGACGGCGCCTTCGACGAGGTCGCCGAGCGCGAGCAGCGGCGCATCTTTCCTTATCTTTATCCACCACCCTCGCTGCTCGCCTTCTACCCCTTCGCCACGACCAACTACGACGCGGCGAAGGTGCGGCTCCTCGTCGTCAGTCACCTCTGCCTGCTCGCCGTCCTCTACCTCTTCTTCCTCCGCATCAAGCCGTTCGAATCTCCGCCCGCGTGGCGTGGCTTAACGGCCGCGCTGATGACCGTCTACGTACTGAACTACTACCCCGTGGCTGACAACTTCGCGTGGGGGCAGATCAACCTGATAGTTCTGGCGCTCGTCCTCTTGGCGTGGCTCGCGTTCAAGCGGGGCGGGCACGCGTTGAGCGTCGCGTTGCCTTTGTCGCTCGCGGTGCTGTTGAAGACATACCCCTTGCTTCTGCTCCCGCTGCTCGTCATCAGGAAGAGGTACGCGGCCGCCGGATGGACGCTGGCGCTGGTGGCGCTCTACGGATTGATTTCGTGGTGGGTTCTGCCGCGGGGGTTGTGGGGCGACTGGCTGGCGAACGTGGCGCCGACGGGCGGCTACGGCCTGCGGCCTTTCAACCTCCCGTTCATCCCGGTCGAGCCGTGGAACCACAGCATCAACGGCTTCATGCTCTTCGTGCAGGACAGGGTGCCGGAGGTCTTCGGCCTTCCGACGCGTTTGATCACGAAGCCGCTCACGTACCTGCTCGCGGCCGCGGTCGGGGTCTCGACGGTGGGGCTCGCGCTGCTGTCCGCGCGCAAGGGGCAGGGGGAGAGGACGCTCGACGCGGACGTGTCGCTCTTCCTCCTGATGATGTTTCTGGTGGCGCCGCTCTCCTGGGAGCACCACCTCGTCTACGCGCTGCCCGCGGCGCTGTTCGCGATAGACTTTCTGCTGAAGGGGAAGGCGCGCCCGCCCGCCGCGGCCGGCGCGCTCGCCGCGCTCTTCGTCATCGCCTGGGAACTGCCGCGCGACGACTGGTTCCCGCTGCAGGGCGTGCTCGGCCTCTTGAACGCGTTGAAGTTCTTCGCCGCCTTCGGGCTGTGGCTATTTGTGGCGAAGAGAATGTGGGATGACTTGAGGGCGGTCAGCGCAGCGTCCGGCGACGCATCTATATAGGTCAGTACCGCCCGCGGTAGCGGGTGGTACTGACCCGGTCGCGTTCGCATCATATTTAAGCCCCGCGGGCGTTTCGCGCATCTTCGGCGGTCGTGTTAGAGTCTGTCACTTCGGTTCTCTTTATCTCCCCATGGAAGGGTCGAAACGTAATTTGTTAACGAGCGTCGTCGCCTCACGGGCGTTATCCGTCGAGCCGGTCACTTCCCGCGTCCGCCTGGGCGTCGTCTGCCCGATGGCGAACGAGCGCGACACGGCCGAGCGCTTCGTCCGCGAGGTGCTGGCCGCATGCCACCCCTTCCGGTTTAAGTCAATAACTTTCTTCGCCGTCCTCGACCGCGTCAGCCGCGACGGCACGCTCGACCTTTTAAAGCAACTCGAAAGCTCGCTCCCGCAACTGCGCGTCGTCTGGGCGCCCGAGAACCGTTGCGTAGTGGACGCGTACCTGCGCGGCTACCGCGAAGCGCTCGACGCGGGCTGCGACTGGGTGCTTGAGATCGACGCGGGCTACAGCCACCAGCCCTCCGACATCCCGCGCTTCTTCGAGAAGATGTCGGAAGGCTTCGACTGCGTCTTCGGCAGCCGCTTCTGCCCCGGCGGCCGTCTCACGGAGAGTCCGCTCAAGCGCAAGGTCATCAGCCGCGGCGGCACGCTCCTGACGAACCTCCTGCTCGGCACGAAGTTGACAGACATGACGAGCGGCTTCGAGCTCTTCTCGCGCGCCGCGCTCGAAGAGGTTTTAAGGAAGGGCGTCAACTCGCGCGGCCACTTCTTCCAGACCGAGATCAAGGCGCACTGCCAACCCCTGCGCGTCGCCGAGGTGCCCATCCACTACCGCGCGGCCAGCGACAGCGTCAACAACAACGTGCTCAAGGACGCCTTCGTGAACCTCTGGCGACTCTTCCGCGCGCGCTCCTCGCGCGGCCACGCGGTCGCCTCCCTCGAACAGGACGAAGCTGCATGACGGAGAGGGTCGCGCTCGTCGTCACCTCGATCTCCGCGCCGAACCGCGTACTGAGCGCGCTGGCCGAAGGCTCACGCCGACGCGGCCGGCAGTTCGTCGTCATCGGCGACGTGCCGAGCCCCGCCGACTTTCAGCTGGAGGGCTGCGACTTCTACGGCCTCGACGCGCAGTACGAGACCGGCTTCCGCTTCGCGCGCCTCTGCCCCACGCGCCACTACGCGCGCAAGAACCTCGGCTACCTCTTAGCCATCCAGGCAGGCGCACGCGTCCTCGTCGAGACCGACGACGACAACATCCCGCGCGAAGAGTTCTGGGGAGAAAGAGAACGTAAGATCTCGGTGCCCGCGCTCGAAGACGCGGGCTGGGTCAACGTCTACCGCTACTTCTCGGAGGCGAACATCTGGCCGCGCGGCCTCCCGTTGGAGCGCGTGCGCGAGCGCGTGCCCGAGTTCGAGTCCCTGAAAGTTAAGGACGTGGATTGTCCCATCCAGCAGGGGCTCGCCGACGAGAACCCGGACGTGGACGCCATCTACCGGCTCGTCGAAGAACTGCCGCAGTCGTTCCGACGCGACCGGCGCTTGACGTTGGGCCGCGGCACTTGGTGTCCCTTCAACAGCCAGAACACGACGTGGTGGGCGGACGCGTTCCCCCTCCTGTATCTCCCGGCCTACTGCTCGTTCCGCATGACCGACATCTGGCGCAGCTTCGTCGCGCAGCGCATCTGTTGGGAGCAGGGCTGGGGCGTGCTCTTCCACGAGCCGACCGTCTGGCAGGAGCGCAACGAACACAACCTCATGCGCGACTTCCGCGACGAGGTGCCGGGCTACCTGCACAACGCCGCCATCTGCGAAGCGCTCGCGGGCCTCAAACTCGCGCCCGGCGTCGAGCACATCGGCGAGAACTTAACGGCCTGCTACGAGCGTCTTGTCGAGATGTCTCTGGTCGGGCGTGAGGAGCTGCCGCTGCTCGCGGTCTGGCTCGAAGACCTCGCCGCGGCGTGCGCCTGAACTAAGACTTATGGAGAGTTTCCTTCAGGGCAAGAGGATCGCTGTCACGGGGGGCGGCGGCTTCCTCGGCCGCGTCGTCGTCGATAAGCTCCGCGAGCGCGGATGCCATGACGTGTTCGTCGTCCGCAAGCGCGACTACGATTTAGTCAGAGGCGCCGACGTGGAACGTCTCTACCACGAAGCACGACCCGAAGTCGTCATCCATCTCGCCGCGGTCGTCGGCGGCATCGGCGCCAACCGCGAGAACCCCGGCCGCTACTTCTACGAAAACATCGTGATGGGCGTCCAGCTCATCGAAGGCGCGAGGCTCAACGGCGTCGAAAAATTCCTTCAAGTCGGCACAATCTGCGCGTATCCCAAATTCACGCCCGTCCCGTTCCACGAGGACGACCTCTGGAACGGCTACCCCGAAGAGACGAACGCGCCGTACGGGGTCGCGAAGAAGGCTTTGCTCGTGCAGTGCCAGGCGTATCGCGATCAGTACGGCTTCAACGGCATCTACCTCCTTCCTGTGAATCTCTACGGGCCTAAAGATAATTTCGACCCGAACACGTCGCACGTGATCCCGGCGCTGATTAAGAAGTTCGTGGACGCCGAGGCGAAGGGCGAGCCGGAGGTGGAGGTGTGGGGAACGGGGGCGGCGACGCGCGAGTTTTTGTACGTGGACGACGCGGCCGAGGGCATCGTGCTCGCCGCCGAAAAGTATAACGGGCGGGAGCCGGTCAACCTCGGGTCGGGGATGGAGATCAGCATCAAAGACCTCGCCGAGTTGATAGCCGGAGAGACGGGTTACGAAGGCAGACTCGTCTGGGACACTTCGAAGCCGGACGGGCAGCCGCGCCGCGCGCTCGACGTGGAGAGGGCCGCGGAGCTGTTCGGCTTTCGCGCCCGCGTCGATTTCGTCGAGGGCCTGCGGCGCACCATCAGTTGGTATCGCTCGACGCTCTTGACGGAAGAGTAAACCGTCCGCCTGCAAACTCCCTGACCGGCCCGGCACAAATTGCTCTTGCCTTATCCCGGTTTTTTCATATAATTGCGCGTCCTTTCCAAGCGCTCTACAAGCTTTAAGCCGATCTCTACAGTTCAAGCGTTTTCCAGCCCTGAAGGGCGGCGCTCGGGGCCGCCCCGGGCGCGCCGAAAAAGGGCGGCCCGCAACACACGTCAGACTTTATGACGAACCCCCAGTTGTCCGACCCCTTGCTGGCGTCGCTCCTGCGCGACCGCTGGGTGGCGCTCGGCGTGGCGACGTTGGCGGCCGTGCAGGTCGCGGGCGTCGCGGCCGGGGTCGGCGGCTGGCCCTGTCCTGTGAAGGGGGCTCTGGGCATCCCCTGCCCGGGGTGCGGGCTCACGCGCGCGACCGTTTCGCTGTTGCGCGGCGAGTTCGCGGCCAGCTTCGGCGCGCACGCCTTCGCGCCGGTGCTACTGCTGGGGCAGGTGGCGCTGGCGGTGGCGGGGCATCTGCCCGCGGCGCGGCGCGAGGCGTTCGCGGGCCTCGTCGCGCGGTTCGAGCGCCGCACGAAATCCTCGTACGTGTTGGCCGCGGCGCTGCTCCTGTACTGGTCGGCGCGCCTGCTGTTACTGCCGGGTGTGTTCAACCGTTGAGCCCGGCGGTCACAACTTTTCCGCTCTAAGAAAATAGAAGGAGGATAGTAGGATGGGTATTCTAGTCTGGTTAGTGCTTCTGGCGGCCTTCGTCGTTCAAATCCTGGTGGTGGTTAAGATGTTTCAGAACGCCGGTGCCCTGCACGGGATTCTCGGCCTCATCTGCGGCCTCTACGCCTACATCTGGGGCTGGATGAACTCGGCCAAGCTCGGCATACGGAACCTGATGATCATCTGGACGATTTTGATCATCATCTACTTCATCCTCGCGGCCACCATCGGGGCGAGCTTCAGCTACGGCGTGGGCGGGCCCGGCCCCGTCACCCCCTAACGGCGGCGCACGGACACAGGACGGCGGGTCGAGTCTTTCGCCGAGCCCCTGACGGCGGAGGGCTCGCCCGCCGTCTTTTAATATGCGGAGTGATTATGAAGCGAGTTCTGTCGGCGGCGTTGGTGTTCGTGATTCTGTTGGCGGCGGCGCACGCCTCCTCGGCGCAGGATGCACCCATCGCGGGCAGTTACAGCGAACGCCCGACGAGCGACCGTGGCGTCGTGGCCGCGACCGCCTTCGCCGTGAGGGAGAGGGGAAGACGTACCGGAAGACGCGTCACGCTCCTTGAGGTCAGGCGCGCCGAGACGCAGGTCGTCGCCGGTCTCAACTACCGTCTGCTTCTGACCGTGAGGGAGGGCGGCAAAGAGCGCGACGTGACCGCGGTCGTCTACCAGAACCTCCGGCAGAGGCTCTCGCTCACGAGCTGGGAGCCCTCGGTCTCGGGCGTTCCGTCGGCGGGCAGGGAAGTTAAAGTCTACCTCGTCGCGCTCGACGACAAGGGCAAGCGCGGCCGCCGCATCGGCTGCGACGACAGCCTCGTCCCCGTCACGCGTACCGTGGCCGCGACCGGTACTCCTTTGAAAGCGGCGGTCGAAGAACTTCTGTTAATCCCGCGCGAGTACGAGGGCGGCCTGGGCAACTACTGGGCGGGCGAGAACCTGCGCGTGCAGAGCGCCGTCATCAGCGCGGGCGTGGCGACCATCCGCGTACGCGGGACGCTCCCCGTCGCGGGCGTGTGCGACGAGCCGCGCATCGAGGAGCAGATCAAGGCGACCGCGCGCCAGTTCCGCGGAGTCCGAAGCGTCCGCGTCTTCCTCAACGGCCAGAGGCTCTCCGACGCCATCCGCTGACGCGTCACGCGCCTGTCCGCGCCATGCCCCTCGTGATATTTTAAGGGCGTGGAATCCGAACAAGCGGGCAGGGGCGTGGAGTCTCACGAAGAGATGACGGGCGCGGCACACGCGCCCGACGTTACCCTCGCTCAGGGCGCCGAAGTCACACCACGCCCGCTCGCCGTCACGAATAAACCTCCCGCCGGGCCTTCATCCGAAAAG
Organism: uncultured Pyrinomonadaceae bacterium; assembly: GCA_964246655.1. GTDB lineage: Bacteria > Acidobacteriota > Blastocatellia > Pyrinomonadales > Pyrinomonadaceae > QHXN01. The sequence continues at coordinate 5,044 of CAXTSK010000022.1, read as the reverse complement.
CATTCGACGCTCGCACGCTGGCTCCCGCTCGCGCTCCTCGTGTGCGGCGCGATAGCCGCGCCCCTCGTCTACCTCAAACACAGGCAGGCCGTCATCGGCGGCATCAAGACCGGCGCCGAGCAGGTGAAAGACATTCTGTCCGGCGCACCCCCGCGCGACCCTTACGCCGAGGCCGTCTCGAAGCTTGAGGAAGACCGGGGCGAGCCCACGGGCCGTAAGGCCGCCGAGGTTGAAATCCCCGCGGAGTTGAAGCAGTACAGCGAGGTGCGCCGCTTCCTCGCCATCCAGGGCGCCGCCGCCGCGGAGTTCGGCGTCCGACCGCCGCACGACTTCGCCGAACTGGCCTCGTTGATTGAAGCGGGGCGTGAGCTGGTCGAGGTGCCGCGACTCGGCAAAGGCTTCGTGCTCTACGGCGTGGGGCTGACGGCGACGGGCGCGCTCACGCACTACGACCTGAAGGCGAAGAAGGTCGTGCCGCTCTACGCGAACGTCGAGGAGTTGGAGGCGGCGGAGCGTGGCTTAGTCGAAGAGCGCGAGCGTCTGTCGAACGGCCTGCACGAGATAGAGGTCAGACTTAAAGAACTGGGCCGCAAGGAGCGCGAGGCGCGCGCGCAACTGCTGGCCGACTCGGCCGCGCGGAAGAAGGAGCTGACGGCCGTCTCGGAGAAGGAGAAGCTGCTCGCCACTTACTACGGCAAGCCCGGCGCGAAGGCGAGGGCGAAGACGGGCGAACGTCTCTTCGACGAGTACGCCGCGATAGAAAACCTTGCGCACGACTTCGGCGGGCGTTCGTACGACCTGCGCGACCCCGTGACTTCGAGGGAGTTTCAGGCGCGGATGCTCAGCTACGTGCGCCCGGCGGCGCTCGCGGTCATCGAAGAGCTGGGCACGGCCTACGAGTCGAAGTTCGGGCGGCGGCTGCCGATCACTTCGCTCGTGAGGACGGAGGAGTACCAGCGGTTGCTGCGCGAGTCGGGCAACCCGAACGCGGCCGACGTGGCGCCGCCGCCGCACACGACCGGCTTCGCCTTCGACGTGTACTACCGCTACATGACGGCCGCCGAGCAGGAGTTCGTCATGGGTGAGATCGCCCGCCTCGAACGCGCCGGCCGCGTCGAAGCTTTGAGGGAATTGAGAGACCACTACCACGTCTTCGCCTTTGCCGAAGGCCGCCCGCCCCCGGCCGAGGCGGTCGATAAGATTTTGGGTAAGCGTACGAAGCAGGCGCAGGCGGAGAAGCCCGAGAAGCCGGAGAAGGGCAAGGTGGGCAAGAAGCGTTGAGCCTTCAGCGGCGGCGCGGCGGCTGTTGGCGGCCGCGGACGTGGATGAGCATCTGCGGGTAGATGCGTGCGAGCGGGAATCTCGTGTCGGGCTCGACGCGGAACCCTGCGCCGTAGAGGATGGGCAGGCAGCGGAGGAAGAGTGCGGTGACTTCGCCGGGCGTCGTCAGGCGCGACGTGCGGATGGTCTCGGCCAGTCGTCGGCCGTCGGCGAGCGAGCGCGTCCAGCGGTTGGTTTGGTAAATCTTCGTCAGCTCTTCGAGCAACCGCGGGCTGTCCCATTCGAGCGCGGCGCGCGTGTAGTTGAGCACCTCGGCCTGCCCGTCCTGCGAGCCGCGGAGGCGGCGGGCGGATTCAAGATAGTTCGTTAAGTCGATGAGCTTGTCGAAGCCCGTGCGCCGCATCTCGGGGGCGAAGACGCGGTGCTCGATGAGGCTGACGAGGTCGTTGACGTGCGGTTGCTCCACGTCCTCGGCCGGTCCCATCTTCGTCCTGACCTCCGGGCCGAAGAGGAAGAGCGGGTAGCCGCGCGCGCGCAGGCGCAGGTGGAGCAGCTCGTGCCCGATGACAGCCTCGGTCAACCTCTCACCCTTCGCTTCGAAGCTCTCGTCCACGCGGACGACCCCGACGCCCGCCCGCGTGATGTAACTGACACCCAAAGTGTAGTCACCGCCTGCGTCGGCCGGGTCAAGTTCCGCGAACTCGGCGTAGATTTCCTTGCCCAGTTTTCTTTCGACCTCTTCAAGCCACGACAATACTTCAGGGCTGAGCCTGACGCCGAGCAGCCTGCTCTCCTGATGCGGTGTGTCGCCGACCACGCGCTGCGCCCTTAAAGAGTGCGGCGCGCAGAGGCACGTCAGCGCCAGAAAGCAGAGGGCCGCCCCGAACGCCTTCATCCGGAGCGGCCCTGTCTTCGACGTGTATGCTCGCACGTCCATCCCTCTCAAGCGCAGTTAGTTGCGCTTCGTCTCGGGCTTCGTCGCCGACTTGCTGTCGCCGCCGCCCTTCGAGTTCGACTCGTCAACGGGGAAGCCGCGCTTGCGCATGAGCGCCTCGACGCGCGGGTCGCGGCCGCGGAACTGGCGGTACGCCTCGGCCGGGTCTACGGTGTTGCCGACCGAGAAGATGTACTTGTGCAGGCGCGCGGCCATCTTCTTGTCGTACGGCCCGCCGGCCTCCGTGAACGCCTCGAAGGCGTCGGCCGCGATCACGTCCGTCCAGAGGTAGCTGTAGTAGCCGGCCGAGTACGAGTCGCTCGAAAAGACGTGGCCGAACTGCGGCGTGCGGTGGCGCATCACCAGCTCCGAAGGCATCCCCAACTCTTCGAGGGTCTTCTTCTCGAAGGCGTCGGGGTCGATCTTCTGCGCGCCCGCGAGGTGCAGCTTCATGTCCACGAGCGCGGACGAGAGGTACTCGACCGTCGCAAAGCCCTGGTTGAAAGTCGAGGAGCGCCGGAGCTTCTCGACCATCTCCTGCGGGATGGGCTTGCCCGTCTGGTAGTGGACGGCGAAGCGCTGCAAGACCTCGGGCGTCAGCAGCCAGCGTTCGAGAATCTGCGAGGGGAACTCGACGTAGTCGCGCGCGACGGCCGTCCCGGCGAGCGTCGGGTACGTGACGTTCGAAGAGAGCCCGTGCAGCGCGTGGCCGAACTCGTGGAACATCGTCGTCGCGTCGTCCCAAGAGACGAGCACCGGCTCGCCCGGCTTGCCCTTCACGAAGTTGGCGTTGTTCGAGACGATGGTCGTCACTTCCTTGCCGCCCATCCGCTCCTGGCTGCGGTACGCGTTCATCCACGCGCCCGAGCGCTTGCCGTCGCGCGCGTACGGGTCGAAGAACCAGTAGCCGATGTGCTTGCCGGAACTCTTGTCCGCCACCTCCCAGACCTTCACGTCCGGGTGGTAGACGGGGATGTTCGTCGCGGGCGTGAACTTGAAGTTGAACAGCTCGCCCGCGACCCAGAAGATGCCCTCGCGCAGCTTGTCGAGCTGGAGGTACGGCTTGACTTCATTCTGGTCGAGGTCATACTTCGCCTTGCGCACCTTCTCCATGTAGTAGCGGTAGTCCCAGGGCTCGATCTTGATCTTCGCGCCCTCCTTGTCGGCGAGCGCCTGCATGTCGGCGACCTCCTCGCGGACGCGCGCGACCGCGGGCTTCCAGACGGCCTCCATCAGCTCCATCGCGCGCTCGGGCGTCTTCGCCATCGCGTTCTCAAGTCGCCAGTGCGCGTGCGTCGGGTAGCCGAGGAGCTTGGCGCGCTCGGCGCGCAGTTGAAGAACTTCCGTGATGATGGCGTTGTTGTCGTTCTTGTCGCCGTTGTCGCCGCGGTTGACGAACATGCGCCAGACCTTCTCGCGCACGTCGCGGCGGTCGGAGTAGGTCAGGAATGGGTCAACCGACGAGCGCGTGTTGAGGATGACCCACGTCCCCGGCGGCTGCTTCTTTCCGGCGGCGGCCTGCGCCGCGGCGTCGCGCAGGGATGGCGGGAGCCCGGCCAGCTCGTCCTCACTCTTGAGCGTGAGGAACACGTCGTTCTCGTCCGAGAGGAGGTGCTGGTTGAAGTTCGTGTAGAGGCCGGCGAGCTTCTGGTTGATTTCAGACAGGCGCGTCTTCGAGGTCGCGTCGAGCTTCGCGCCGGAGCGGACGAAGTTCGTGTAGTAGAGCCACGAGAGCCGCTGCTGTTCGGGCGTCCACTTCTTCTTGTCGGGCGAATTGTAGACGGCCTCGATGCGTTTGAAGAGCGCCTCGTTCTGCGTGATCTTGTCGCCGAAGGCGGCGAGCTTGGGCGCCATCTCGCGCTGGACGTTATTGAACTCGGGCGAGTTCATCGTCGAAGACCAGACGCCGTAGACGGTCGTCACGCGGTCGAGCGCGGCGCCCGTGCGCTCAAGCGCGACGATGGTGTTCTCGAAGGTCGGGGCCGATTTGTCCGCGGCGATCTTGTCGATCTCGGCGAGGTTCTCGGCCATCGCCGTTTCGAGCGCGGGCTTGAACTGCGCGACCTGCACGCGGTCGAAGGGCGGCGTGCCGCCGTGCGGCCCCGCCCACTCGGCGACGAGTGGATTCTGCGCTTCGGCGGGCGCGCCGCTGGTCTGCGGCGCCTGCTCGGACGGTGTGTTCTCGGCGTTGACTTTCATGACTACGACAGAGCTTGCGACGGCGGTCGCGAGCAGGAGCACGCGAGTGCGTGTGATGAGTTTGGACATGGGTTGCGTCTCACTTTGAGGATTCGAAAGCTTCGGCGCCGTCGGGCGGCGTCTCGTTCAGTTTCCGAGTGTCGGGGACAGCTTACTCTTTAGTAAAAGGCCGGGCAAACCGCGACGCGTCGAATTTTCACGCGCCGTCCGACGAAATGTTTTTTTATCCTCCCGGGCGAGAGAGCTGCTTCACAAAGGGCGGCCGTTGCTGCTAACTTGGGGCCACTTCGTCTTCAAACAGTTGATATGAGCGAGAAACGTTACGACGCGGTCGTGGTCGGCTCGGGGCCGAACGGCCTGAGCGCCGGCATCGAGCTTGCGCGGCGCGGGCTCTCGGTCTGCGTGCTCGAAGCTAAGGAGACCGTCGGCGGCGGCGCGCGCACGCTTGAGTTGACGGCGCCCGGTTTTCGGAGCGACGTGTGCTCGGCCATCCACCCCGTCGGCGTCGTCTCACCGTTCTTCAGGACGCTGCCGTTGGAGCGCTGGGGCGTCGAGTGGGTCTACCCCGAAGTCGCGCTCGCGCCCCCGTTCGCCGCCGGTGGCGCGGCGGCGCGGCGCCAGGGGCTTGAG